>JAKDLQ010000050.1 GCA_030452775.1 Micrococcales bacterium
CGGGCGCGTCCCTGCGCCGGGCGCGCTGCCTGCCCACCCACGGGCCGGGGAAGATCCCGGCAGCCCGGAAGGTCACGAGGGTGCCGACGACGAGCAGGGACAGCAGGATCGTGGCCCCGGTGACGGCCGCCCCGCGGATGACCGTGACAAGCTCGAAGCCGAGCAGGGCGAAGACGAGGCTGGTGATGAGGAAGTCGGCGTAGGACCAGACGGCCCGCCCGAGGAGCCATCCGCCGGACGTCGTCGCGTCGTGGCCGAAGGTGCGCAGATAGAGCCCGAGGACGAGGACGGCCAGCACGCCGGAGCCGTGGACGTGCTCCGCCCCGATATAGGCTCCGAACGGCACGAGCACGGTGAGCGTCGTCTCGGAGTACCCGTCGTGGATCCGCGCCAGCGCCAACCGCGAGACGTAGCCGAGCACGAGCCCGATGAGCAGGCCGAGGGCGACCGCCTCGATCAACTGGAGGCCGACGCCGGCCGCGGTGATGTCGCCGGTGACGGCAGCGGCGATGGCGACCTGGTAGGCGACGAGCGCCGTCGCGTCGTTGAACATCCCCTCGCCTTCGAGGATGGTCACCAGGCGGTGCGGCAGCCGGAGCCGGCGGGCCACCGCGGTGGCGGCGACCGGATCGGGCGGCGAGACCATCGCGCCGAGGACCCAGGCAACCGGCCACGGCAGTCCCGCGGTGTGGGCAACGAGGGCGACGACCACGATGGTCGCCAGCGTGAGGCCGACCGCGAGCACGAAGACGGCGGCGGCATGCTCGCGGAACTCGTTGACCGTGGTGCGCTGGGTCGCTGCGAACAACAGCGGCGGGAGCACGAGCGGCAGGATGAGGGCAGGGTCGACGGTGAACTGCGTCGACGGCGAGGCGAGGGCGAGTGCCAGCCCGAAGATGGTCAGCAGGACCGGCTGGGGCACATGCACCCGGTCGGCCACCGGCGTCAACGCGATGACACCGACGACGAGGACGACCGTGAGGACGAGATCGCTCACCGCAACCCTCCGGGACGTCGTCCGCGCTCGTCCGGACCAGCCGTCAGGCCGCTTCCGGGTCCGGCTGGTGGATCTCGAAGTCCATCACGCGTGACATGCCGGACCTCCTACGGTGGATGCTCGTGGGTGAGGCCACCATTCTGGCACCGAGGTGAGGCTCTGTGAGCTGCTGGGGCGGGCGCAGCCCGGCGGCATACGCTGGAGGGCGACACTCGACGACCACGGAGGGGCACCGATGTACGCAACTGTGAAGGACGAGATCGCCGCGACCCTGCAGGAGATCAAGGATGCGGGCCTCTACAAGGATGAGCGGGAGCTGACCTCACCTCAGAGCTCGCACGTGACGACGCGGCACGCGGGGGCGCTCAACTTCTGCGCCAACAACTACCTCGGCCTGGCGGACGACGCACGCATCGTCGCGGCAGCCAAGTCGGCGCTCGACACGTGGGGCTTCGGCATGGCGTCGGTGCGGTTCATCTGTGGGACGCAGACCCAGCACACGGCACTCGAGCGGCGGATCAGCGAGTTCCTCCGCCTGGACGCGACGATCCTCTACTCGAGCTGCTTCGATGCCAACGGCGGTGTCTTCGAGGTGCTCTTCGGCGTCGATGACGCCATCATCAGCGACGAGCTCAACCACGCCTCGATCATCGACGGCGTGCGACTGTCCAAGGCCCGGCGCTTCCGCTACCGCAACGCCGACATGGCCGACCTGCGTGCCCAGCTCGAGGCCGCCCGGGACTGCCGGCGCAGGGTGATCGTCACCGACGGTGTCTTCTCGATGGACGGCTCCTACGCGCCGCTCGATGAGATCTGTGACCTCGCTGACGAGTTCGGCGCATTGGTCTTCGTCGACGACTCGCACGCGGTCGGCTTCATCGGCGCCGGTGGCCGCGGGACCCCCGAGCTCTTCGGCGTGATGGACCGGGTCGACATCATCACCGGGACTCTCGGCAAGGCGCTCGGGGGCGCGTCGGGAGGATACGTCAGCAGCCATCGGGAGATCGTCGACCTGCTGCGGCAACGCTCCCGGCCCTATCTGTTCTCCAACTCGGTCGCGCCCGCGATGGTCGCAGGCTCGATGGAGGCGCTCGACCTCGTGGCGGGCTCGGGAGACCAGCGCGAGGTGCTGCGGGGCAACACCGAGCTGTTCACGCAGTTGATGACCGAGGCCGGCTTCGACCTGCTGCCCGGAACTCATCCGATCCGTCCGGTGATGTTCCCCGGCGAGGACGGGGCCCGGCGGGCAGCCGAGATCGCCGATCACATGCTTGCCAGCGGCGTCTACGTCATCGCCTTCAGCTACCCCGTCGTCCCCAAGGGCAAGGCGCGGATCCGGGTCCAGCTCTCGGCCGCGCACTCCGAGGACGACGTGCGCGCTTGCGTCGCTGCCTTCGTCGCGGCCCGCGACGCGGTCGGCTGACCGGGTGGGCGACCGGGTCGGCTGACCGGGTGGGCGACCGATTAGATCGCCGGAACCGGGTCGTCTGCCGCGGGCCGAGCGCCATTCTTCGCTATCGTGCCTGAAGAACATCCCGCGCCCTGACGTCAGGACCCCGATGACCCTCGAAGATCTGCAACGGCGCCCGCTGTCCGGACGCGTGGAGAGCATGGTCGAGGGCCTGACGCCCGGCTACTTCGCTCTCGTCATGGCGAGCGGGATCGTCTCGCTCGGCCTGCACCTGACCGGGTTCGACGTGCTCTCGGTCGCCCTCTTCGTCGTATGTATCGCCTCCTACGTGCTCCTGTGCCTGCTCAACCTCTGGCGGTTCATCGCCTACCGGCACGCGATGGCGAGCGACTTCCGGGCGCCGCGCCGGGCGTTCGGCTTCTTCACGTTCGTCGCCGGCACCAACGTCCTCGGGGCTCGCGCCGCGGCGGAGGGCTGGTACTCCACGACCACCTGGCTGCTTGTCGTCTCGTTCGCCGTGTGGCTCGTGCTCGGCTACGTCATCCCGTGGAGCGCCGTGCTGGGACAGGACGAGCGACCCGTCGTCGCGCTCGCCAACGGCACGTGGTTCATCTGGGTCGTCGCGAGCCAGTCGGTCGCGGTCTCGGCGGCGACCCTCGAGGTGCTCTTCGACACCGGCCGTCAGTACCTCGCGATCCTCGCGGTCCTGTCGTGGTCGGTCGGGGTCTTCCTCTATACCGCTTCGGCGATCATCGTCTCGCTGCGGCTCATGCTCTACGAGCTCGCCCCCGAGGACTTCGACCCGCCCTATTGGGTCTCCATGGGAGCGATCGCCATCACGATCGTCGCCGGCGCACGCATCGTCGACATGTCCTCCGCGCCGATGGTCGATGCGACTCGGGAACTCGTCGCAGGCATGTCGGTCGTTTTCTGGGCGTTCGCCACCTGGCTCATCCCGGTGCTCGTCGCGGCCGGCATCTGGCGTCACTACGTGCGTAAGGTCCCGTTGCGCTACGAGCCGACCCTGTGGAGCATGATCTTCCCGCTGGGGATGTACGGCGTCGCCTGCATCACCCTCGGCCGGGCCGACCACCTGCCGATCGTCGAGGGGCTCGGGACGAGGTGGCTCTGGGTCGCCGTCGTCGGCTGGGCGATCGTCTTCGTCGCGATGCTGCCCAGCCTCGCCCGAGGCCTCTTCGGTCGCACCTGATCGTGGGCGAGCCCAGCGGCATACCGATGAGGTATGCCGCTCGGCTCGATCTCACGCGCCCGTGCGGCCGAGCGCCGTCAGGAGGGGCTGGCCTGTGTCCAGGGGCGCGCCAGCTGGTAGGCCCGGCCGGTGATCTCCTCGACGGTGATCGCGACGACCCCGTACTTCGGGGTCGCCACCCAGGGACGGAGCGGGAGCTGCTCGACGACATTCTTCTCGCTGCCCTCGAGCTGACGTGCCCGGCCGCGAACGATGACGCTCGTCGCGCGCTCGTCGACGACCTCGTCGACCTCGAACGCGACGTCGGGGTTCATCGTGACCCCCAGCAGCTTGCTGCCCTCGGCGGTCATGAAGAGCAGGCGGTTGTGGTCGACAGCGTAGTTGACCGGCGCGATGTGGACCTCTCCGAGGAGGTGGTAGGCGAGGCGCCCGAACTCGTGCTCCCGGAGGAACTGCCAGGACTCCTCGGGGTGAAAGACGTGCGCTACTTCGTTGACCTCATCGGGCTCGGACTGCGACATGATGGCCACCTGCTCTCTCGGGAACGCGGAATGTCGAGGCACTGCTCTGATGATGCTGCCATAGTTTGACAAAATACTACCTAGTGTAGTAGTTAGGCTGCTCGGACGGTACCGTCCGAGGACGTGAGCTTGCTCGCACGCCCGGGGGCCCGGTGGCGCCCCTCAGCTCCCGGGGGGAAGGTGCTCAGGCGAGTCGGTGAGCGTCTGAGCGAGGAGCTGGACCAGCGCATCCCGCTGCAGCGTGTCGCCGGCCGCGACGTCGTCGTCGCTGCCGTCGAGGGCACGTGCGGCCAGGCCCTGCTTGGCGTCGATGAGCTCGGCGATCTTGGTGTCGATGGTCCCCGCGCCGAGGATCCGCCACGCGGTGACGGGCTCGTCCTGCCCGATCCGGTGCACGCGGTCGATGGCCTGACCCTGCTCCGCCGCGGTCCACGACAACTCGGCGAGGACGACGTTGGAGGCCGCATGGAGGTTGAGGCCAACGCCGGCTGCGAGGAGCGAGCAGACCGCCACCGAGACCTCGGGATCGGTCTGGAAGGCATCGATCGCCGCCTGCCGCGCCCCGCCGCTCTGATCGCCGCGGACCGAGACCGTGCGCAGTCCGGCCTCGGCGAGGACGCGCTCGGCCGTATCCATGACGTCGATGTGCTTGGCGAAGAAGACGACCTTGCCGACGGAGTGCGACAGCTGGCCCGCGTAGTCGGCGGCGAGCTCGGCCTTGGCCTGACCGATGGTGCGCACGAGCGTGAAGACGTTCTCCCCCTTCTCGCCCTTCTCGGAGGAGCCGGCCTTGAGCTCGGCTGCGGCGACGCGGCGCATGAGCGTGAGGTCGGGCTCGCCGTGGATGTCCGCAGACGCGTCCTCGGCCAGCAGGGCGCGATAGCGCCTGGCCAGCCGTTCGCCGAGGGCGCGTTCGGCCTGGCGGATCGAGCGGCCGAGATCGTCATCGAGCTCGACGGTGATGTCGGCGATCCGCTTGTCGGGCAGGTCGCTCGCGACGTCGATCTTGCGCCGTCGCACGATTCCCATGTCGATGACGGCCTGGCGGGCCGCGGGATAGAACGCACGATCGGCGGGCGTGTGGCCGATCTCATCGAGCCGTCGTACCAGCTCGGCGGCGGGCTTGCCGTCCTTGATCCAGCCGAGGAAGCGCCAGATCGCGTCGAAGTCCCTGACGTCGTTGATCAGGGGGGTCCCGGTGAGGGCCATGAGCAGCGGGTCGCCTCCGGGTGTCGTGGCCCGAAGCCGGTCGGCGAGGCCGAGGACCTGCTGCGAGCGCTGCGAGCCGAGATTCTTGATGAAGTGAGCCTCGTCGACGACCATCGAGCGGAAGCCGAAGGATGAGAGCCACGCGAAGTGCCGGTCGAGGACGGCGTAGTTGACGACGAAGACGTCGGCGAAGGCGTCGACGCCCTTGCCGTCACCATGGATCACCGTCACCTTGCGCTGGGGAGTCCAGCGCTCGACCTCGCGCGCCCAGTTGATCTTCACGACGTTGGGGACGACGGCGAGCATCGGGTAGGCGCCCGCCACCGAGGCCGCCACGACGGACTGGGCCGTCTTGCCGAGGCCGGGTTCGTCGGCGAGCAGGAAGGTCCGGTGCCCCTCGCGCACCTTCTCGAGGAAGCGTGCCTGATGCTCCATCAGCGTGGAGCCAGCGGGGGAGAGCCGATCGATGGCCGGCTTCGGTGGGAGTGTCATCGAGGCCGACTCTCCGCCTGAGCCCCGCTCGAAGGCGCGGTAGAGGGGGCCGAGCAGCTCCCATCCGGCCAGGCGTCCAGGGAGGTACTCGGCCCGGGTGGCCCGGGTCAGGTCGGGGGCCAGGAACGGGTTGGCCGCAACGCGCGACGGCACGGACTCCGGGACGACCTGCTTGGCCGCGAGCTCGGGGGGCACCGACGGAGCGCCCGGACGGGGTGTGATGACGAGGTCTTCGGGTGCCAGCTCGGCGCCGGACTCCAGGAGCCAGTCGTTGCGCATCGCACGTGCGGCCGGTCCCGGCGTGGCGTCGGCATCGAGCAGGGCGAGCAGGCTCGTGTCCCGGGCGGCAATCTGGGCGAGGATCGTCGCGACCCCGTCGAGGCGCTTGAGCAGGACGGATCGGGTCGCTGCCGGGATCGAGGGGTCGCCCTTGACCCTGGCGCGCTCGGAGCGCATGAGCAGCGCCACCACCTGAAACCTCGTGCGGTTGGCGGGCGTCGCGCGGCCCTTGGATGCGACCCTGGACTCGACTTCGCGCACCCTGCGCGCCAGCACCTGGATGAGGGGGGCCGGGTCGTCCGAGCGGTTGCCGGCCTGGCGCCCGCCGGATTGATCGGGAGCGCGGTGTCGGACTCGAGTGGTCATTGTCCTCCTGGTGTCACCGCGGCGGTTGGTCGAGGCTGGTGCCGCAGAGGCGCCGAGCCCGGTGCCGCCGAGGGCACCGATTCGTGTCGACCGGAGCCGACTGGTGTCGAGGCCACGTCACCACGTGGCCGGTGTGCCGTGTCCCGTGCCCGACAGCATGGCGGCGGGACGCCTCGAAGGGACGGCCAACGAACTGGCACGGCCCCAAGCGAGGTGCCGGCTCATGCAGCACGAGCCGCGAAACGCGCCGGACACCACAGACTCTACATGCCGAAGCACTCAGGTGGCAGCATAAGGCGCGCGTGGTCCGGTGAGCGCTCGACGATCATCCCACGTGGGTGCCGACGAGCGAGCCGATGACGTAGGTGACCCCCATGGCCAGCAGGCCACCGCTCACGTTGCGCACGACCGCGCGCCCGGACGGGCTTCGACCGAGCCGAGCGCTCACCCAGCCGGTGAGCGTCAGGGCCACCATGACGGCGACCACGGTGACGAGCATGCGGACCGCGGGAGGAGCGAAGGTGATGGTCAACAGGGGCAGGAGCGCGCCGATGGTGAACGCCGCCATCGATGCCCAGGCTGCGTGCCAGGGATTGGTCAGGCGATCGGGGTCGATACCGAGCTCGACCTCGGCGTGAGCCGCGAGCGCGTCGTGTTCGGTGAGCTCGTGCGCCACCTGCTCGGCGAGGTCACGACGGATCCCCTTGGCCTGGTACAGCTGCGTCAGTTCCTCCAGTTCGCCGGTGGGGTCCTCGGCCAGCTCGCGCCGCTCGAGGGTCAGCAGCGCTCGCTCCGAGTCGCGTTGGGTGCTCACCGAGACGTACTCACCGGCGGCCATGGACATCGCACCCGCGGCGAGCGCTGCGATACCGGCCAGCATGATGGCGCCCTTGTCGCCCGTGGCTCCCGCGACTCCGACGACGACGCCGGCGGTAGAGACGATTCCGTCGTTGGCGCCGAGAACGCTGGCTCGGAGCCAGTTGAGGCGAGCGGCGAGCGACTCATCATGCGGCTCGTCGTGCGTCTCGACGTCGATCTCGGGGTGCCTGTCTGCCATCGGTGCTCCGGTCGGGAAGGGTGCTCCTTGATCGTGTCACCGACCCGAGGGGCTGTCACCGAAGGCCAGCCTTGCCTATTCGACCGAGCCGAGCCCCAATGGCACAGGATTCACACAGCAGGCCCCTGGCGCGGGCACAGGGGCACGGGATTGACTGTGGGTATGAATGACAGGACCACGGCTGCGGCCACCAAACTCCAGCGGCTGGACGGGTCCCCGGTGCGCGTCCTGGTCGTCGACGACGAGCCGAACCTGGCCGAGCTGCTCGGCATGGCGCTGCGCTACGAGGGCTGGGAGGTCCGCGCGGCCGGCACCGGCATGGACGCGGTGCGTACGGCGCGCGAGTTCGACCCCGACGCGGTCGTCCTGGACATGATGCTGCCCGACTTCGACGGCCTGGAGGTGTTGCGCCGGATGCGGGCCACCAACGCCAACGTCCCGGTCCTGTTCCTCACCGCAAAGGATGCCGTCGAGGACCGGGTGGCCGGCCTGACCGCGGGTGGCGACGACTACGTCACCAAGCCGTTCTCACTCGAGGAGGTCGTCGCGCGTGTCCGGGCCTTGATGCGTCGCACGACGGTCGCTACCTCCGCTGCCGGGTCGATGCTGTCCGTGGGCGACCTCACCCTCGACGAGGACAGCCACGAGGTGACGCGCGCCGGCGAGGAGATCCACCTCACCGCGACGGAGTTCGAGCTGCTGCGCTACCTCATGCGCAACCCCAAGCGGGTCCTGTCCAAGGCCCAGATCCTCGACCGGGTCTGGAACTACGACTTCGGGGGGCAGGCCAATGTCGTCGAGCTCTACATCAGCTATCTGCGCAAGAAGATCGACGCCGGCCGCGAACCGATGATCCACACCATGCGAGGCGCCGGCTATGTCCTCAAGCCCGCCGGCTGAGCGGGCACGGTCGGCGTTCGCCGCGGTCCGCTCCGCGCTCGCGCGAACGACATCGCCGGTCCGGCCGATCTCGAGCTGGACGCTGCGGGCCAAGCTCGTGGCCTCGATGCTCGCGCTCTTCACCGTCCTCAGCCTCGCCACGGGTGTCGTCACCGTCCTCGCGCTCGACCATCAGCTGACGACCCAGGTGGACGACCAGCTGGCGGCGGCGACGCAGCGGATCTTCGTCAGCCAGGAGCCGCTCGATCTCAAGGGTGACGACAGCGGTGCCGCGCGCGGTCCGCGCGGGCCAGGCAGCGAGGGACTCATCGCCTTCTTCCCGTACTCGTCGACGGCGCTCGATGCCGGGGCAGCGACGTCATCCGATGGCGGGAGGCCATCTCTGACGGGGGAGCAGCTGGCCATACTGGCTGGTGCGGACCTGGGCACCGACCCGGTGAACATCGACCTCGGCGGGGACATCGGCTCCTACCGCGTCGTGGCGAGGCAGGCCACCATCCGCACGCGTGGCCTCGTGATCCCAGGAACGCTCGTCGTCGGGCTGCCGACCTCACCGTCCGAGCGGACCGTCCATCAGATGGTGTTCATCGCCATCTCCACGATCGTGGCCGGCGTCGCGCTGGTCGGCCTCGTCGGCACCTGGATCGTGCGCCGCAACCTCGAGCCGCTGCGCCGGGTCGCCGCGACGGCGACCCGGGTCTCGCGGCTGCCCCTCGCCTCCGGCCAGGTGGCGCTCGCCGAGCGCGTGCCGCCGAGGGACACCGACCGGCGGACCGAGGTGGGACAGGTCGGTGCCGCGTTCAACGAGATGCTCGATCACGTCGGCTCGGCGCTCACCGTGCGGCATCGGAGTGAGCAACGGGTCCGCCAGTTCGTCGCCGATGCCTCTCACGAGCTGCGCACGCCGCTGGCTGCCATCAAGGGATACGCGGAGTTGTCCCGGCGCGCGTCGGGTGAGGTCCCGGACTCGGTGACACACGCGATGGGCCGGATCGAGTCGGAGGCGGACCGGATGTCATCGCTCGTCGAGGACCTGCTCCTGCTCGCTCGTCTCGATGCCGGACGGCCCCTCGAGGACGCGCCCGTCGACATGTCGATGCTCGTCGTCAACGCCGTCAGCGACGCCCATGCCGCCGCCCCGGGGCACGCATGGGACCTCGACCTGCCGCCCGAGCCGGTCGAGGTCCGAGGGGATGAAGCCCGGCTGCACCAGGTGGTGGCCAACCTGCTCGCGAACGCTCGCGCCCACACTCCCGCCGGGACCCGTGTCACCACGTCGGTGCGGACGACCGGCCCCTGGGTGCGTGTCGCCGTGCACGACGACGGCCCAGGGGTGCCCGTGGACCTGCAGCCCAACGTCTTCGAGCGGTTTGCCCGCGGGGATGACGCGAGGGCGCGCGCTCGCGGTAGCACCGGCCTGGGGCTGTCCATCGTGTCGGCGGTCACCCGAGCGCACGGCGGCCGGGTCGAGCTGACCAGCCGGCCGGGGGACACGACCTTCTCCGTCCTGCTCCCGACCGACCATCCCTGCGAGAGCACGCTGCACCCGCGTGAGGCCGGCGTCGGCCACTGAAAGCCCATCCGTGCTGGACCGGTCAGCCGGACCGGTCAGCTGGGCGAGTCGAGCAGCGGGAACTTCCGGGGGACGACGAGCAGCACTGCCAGCAGCGTGAGCACGGCGCACACCGTCAGGGCCAGATAGACGTGCGACGTGGCGGCATACATCGCGTGCTGCAGGTAGTTGAGCGCATCCGGTGACAAGCGGTGGCCGACGATGTCCGGGGTGACCTGGTCTATTCCCTGGGGTAGCGATCCGTGCAGGTGGGCCGGTGCGTCCTGGAGGCGGTGACGCAATGTCGAGTTCGCGATGGCGCCGAAGATGGCCGCCCCCAGGCTCTGCCCGAGGTAGCGCGTGAACATGATCGAGCCGGTTGCCGTTCCGCGCTGCCGGTAGGGCACCGTGGACTGCAGCCCGACGACGATCGGCGTGGATACCAGACCCATGCCCGCGCCGAGCAGCATGGTGAGCGCGACGGGCTGCCAGACCGGAGATTGGAAGGCGAGCAGCGGGAAGGCCGCCACGGCGGCGAGCGCGAGCACCGTCCCGATCAGGCCGGTGTCGCGAAACCCGATCCGCAGGTAGAGCCGGTGCGACAACGCCGAGGCGAGTGGCCAGGTCAGGCTCATCGAGGCGAGCACGAACCCGGCGGCCACCGCACCGAGACCGAGCACGCTCTGGGCGTAGGTCGGCAGGAACGTGCTCGGCCCGATCGTCAGCAGGCCGACGCCGAGGTAGGTGAGGTTCGACCCGGCGAGCACGCGCCTGGTCCAGACCCAGCCCGGCACGACCGGCTCGCGCGCCCGCCGCTCCACGAGGATCGTCACGACGATCAGCACGAACGTCAGCACGAACGTGGCGATGCTCGGGGCCGAGAGCCACGGCCAGGCCGCGCCGCCTTGCAACAGCCCGAACAACAGCGCGCCGCAGGACAGCAGGATCATCGCGCTACCGAGGTAGTCGACGTGATGCGCCCGCCCGGTGGGACGATCATGGAGGTAGCGCACGATCAGCCACAGCGCAACCGCCCCGATGGGCAGGTTCACGAGGAAGATCCAGCGCCACGACACATAGTCGGCGAACACGCCACCGAGCGTGGGCCCGAGTACCGCGGCCATCCCCCACACGCTCGAGAGCCACCCCTGGACCTTGCCGCGCTCCTCGAGCGAGTAGAGGTCGCCGGCGATCGTCTGCACCGTCGCCTGGATCGAGCCCGCGCCGAGCCCCTGCAGGCCACGGAACGCGATGAGCGCGATCATGCTCCAGGCCGCGGCCGACAACGCCGAACCGGCCAGGAAGATCACGATGCCGACACACAGCACCGCCTTGCGCCCGTAGAGGTCGGCCAGCTTGCCGTACACCGGGATGGTGACCGTCTGGGTGAGCAGATAGATCGAGAACAACCAGGTGAACAGCGAGAACCCGCCGATGCTGTCAACGATCTGGGGGACCGCCGTCGCCACGATCGTCGTGTCCATGGCCGACAGCGCCATGGTGAGCATCAACGCGACGAGGACCAGGTTGCGTCGTGACCGGTCCGGCCCGGCCGGCCCGTCGTCCGCGCGGTCGGGCACCACCCGACGCGGCCCGGCTACGACGACACCTTGCCGAGGGTGGGGGAGAGGGTCATAGTCGTCATTCTCCTCCGCGCCCGATCGCCGCGACCATCTGACCATCGGCACGAACAAGCAACGACGCGTCAGGGCAGGAGAGGGCCGCTGGCGACGGTCCAGGCGAGGCCGGCGACCACGCCGAGCAGGACGCTGGCGGTGGCCGCTGCCACCGCCGTTCCGGACGACCATGGGCCCGGGACACTCTTGCGGTCGGGTCGGTGGTGCTCGACGTCCGGCTCCGGTGCGGGCTGGAAAGCGGGGATGATCCAGCGCAGGTAGTAGAAGAGGCTGAGCAGGCTGTTGATGAAGACAGTG
>JAKDLQ010000327.1 GCA_030452775.1 Micrococcales bacterium
GCATCGACCAACCCAGAACCTGAGGTTCCCCGAATCGTGGAGGTCCCTGCCGCTTCGGGCACGCCGGCGTGGCCGCTCAGCCGCCGACGAGACACGCGAGCGCCGAGGCCGAGCTCGTCGCGGTGAGTGAGGCGCCTCGCGCCGTGTGCGAGTCAGCGACCAGGACGACGACATAGTGGTGCTCGGCCGGCGTCGCGGATCGTTCGAGTCGGATGATCGCCGGCGAAGGCGCCGCCGTCTCGGTCCAGCCGCTCGTGACCAGGACGTCGCGCACCTCGAGCACGGTGGGACCGCCCAGCCGGGAGTAGGTGCGGGTCACCCGCCCCTCTGTGCTCCCCTCGCAGGGCGGGGTAGCGCTGTAGGAGAGGACCGGGAAGGTCCGATCGAGGATGGAGAACTGCGCCGTGAGCCGGCGCCACGAGGCAAGGTCGCCTGCGTGGACGCGCCCGAAGTGGACCCACGCCGCGAAGGCCGGCAGCCCGACGAGCGCGATGACGAGCACCACGACCATCGCCCACCGCCGCCGGCGGTGACCCCTGGCCCGCGGCGCACCGGGAGGCAGCGGGCCGCTGCCGGGAGGCAGCCGGCCACCGGGCGGGAGCGCGTCGTCGACGAATCCTGACTCGCTCACGCGATCAGTCCGGCCGGCCGGTCATGCTCGGCTCCACCCCGGGGCCGGCAAGGACGAGCAAGTGCCGCCAGTCCGTGCGGCGCGCCCACCGCCAGGCAGCGCGGACGAGGAGCGCGGTGACGACCAGCACGATGGGGACCCCGATCACGGTGGTGGTCAGGCCGAGGCTGTAGCCGTCGGGCAGCTGGGCGAAGCACAGGATCGTCGCGATGACGGCCAAACCGGTGATCACCGGACGGCGCGTCTCGGGGCTCACGGTGACGGCGAGGATCGGCAGGAACCACAGGTAGTACCAGCCGAGGAAGGCCGGCGCGAGCACGACGACGAAGAGCAGCGCCAGACCCGCGGCCCGCACGACGCGCACCTGATCGCGCGCCTGGCGCGCGGTGGTGAGCCAGAGCAGGACCAGGACGAGCACCATGACCCCGAGGGCGAGGGTCCGGGCGACCGAGATGCCGGCGTCGCGCCACTCCTCGTGCCCGAGGAGGTGGCCGGCGGCGCCCACCGCCATGCCGAGGCCGGTGGGCAGCGAGGTCCACTGCTCGTTCTTGCCCGGCGTGCTCGCCGGGTTGAGCCAGGCGAAGCCGAGCCGACTGACGAGGCTGACGACGAGCACGGGCGCCGCGGTGGCGATCACCGCCAGCACCCCGGCCCGGACGATCCCTGCCCAGCGCAGCGCTTCCGCTCCCGGCTCCAGCTCGACCCGGCGAGCGGCCCAGAGCAGCGCGATGAAGGGGACGACGACAAGAGCGGTCACCTTGACCATGGCGGCGAGCGCGAGGACGAGACAGGCGATGGCGAAGCGGCCCCTGAGGGCGAGCACCAGCCCGGTGAGGACTCCGGCCACCATGAGGGCGTCGTTGTGCCCCCCGCTGATGAAGTGGGCGCCGACGAGCGGTGTCGCGACCGCGAGCCAGAACGCCTTCGCAGGGTCGACGACGCCGAGCCGGCGAGCCAGCTCGGGCACCGCCCAGGCGATGAGCAGCACCGCGAGGAGGGCGATCAGGCGCAGCAGGATCACCGCCATGA
>JAKDLQ010000328.1 GCA_030452775.1 Micrococcales bacterium
TGACCCGGCTGGCGGGCGACGTGGGGCGGGTCCTCACAAGCCGGGGGTATGCCGCTCAGCCGGCCGAGGTGCCCGACGCGGAGTCCGCCAAGACGTCCGCCGTCGCGGCCGCCCTCTGGGCGCAGCTGGGTCAGGCCGGCTTCACCCGCACCGACGCGGTGGTCGGCGTCGGCGGCGGGTCGGTCACCGATCTCGCGGGCTTCGTCGCCGCCACCTGGCTGCGCGGCGTGAGCGTAGTCCATATCCCGACGACACTGCTCGGCATGGTCGACGCTGCGGTCGGCGGCAAGACCGGCATCAATACGGCCGAGGGCAAGAACCTCGTCGGCGCCTTCCACCCGCCAGCGGGCGTGCTCTGCGACCTCGACGTGCTCGCCACGCTGCCGGAGGCTGACCTCGTCGCGGGCCTCGCCGAGATCATCAAGGCCGGCTTCATCGCCGATCCGGTCATCCTCGACCTCGTCGACTCCGCCGTGTCCGCCGATCCCGCAGCGGTCCGCCGAGTGGACAACCCACACCTGCGCGAGCTCATCGAGCGGGCCGTCCGGGTCAAGGCCGACGTGGTCGCACAGGACCTCAAGGAGAGCTCCCTGCGCGAGATCCTCAACTACGGTCACACCTTCGGGCATGCCGTCGAGCAGGTCGAGCACTACTCGTGGCGTCACGGTGAGGCCGTGAGCGTCGGGCTCGTCTATGCCGCCGAGCTCGCCCGGCTCTCCGGATACCTCACCGGCGAGGAGGGCGACGCCCTCGTGGCCCGGCACCGCGAGATCCTCTCGGCAGTGGGCCTGCCCGTCACCTACCGGGCCGATCGGTGGCCGCGGCTGCTCACCGCGATGCGCCGGGACAAGAAGACCCGCGGATCGGTGCTGCGCTTCGTCGTGCTCGACGGGCTCGCCCGGCCCGCCAGGCTGGTGGGCCCGAGCGAGGAACTGCTGTCAGCGGCATACGGCCTCGTCTCGGCGCCCACGAGCGAGGGCCGTCACTAGACTCGGCCCATGGCGATCCCCACGGTCTTCGTGCTCTCGGGACCCAACCTCGACCGGCTGGGGACGCGCGAACCCGATGTCTACGGGTCCGACACGCTGGGCGATGTCCACGACGCGGTCCGGAGCCAGGCCGAGCACCTCGGGCTGCGGGCTGACTGCCGCCAGACCAACCACGAGGGCGAGCTCATCGAGTGGCTGCACGAGGCCGTGGATGCCGCCGCGGACGTCGTCCTCAACCCGGGCGCCTTCACCCACTACTCGTATGCCGTCCGCGACGCATGCGCGATCGTCACCACGAGCGGTCGTAGCCTCGTCGAGGTCCACCTGTCCAATCCCGCGACACGCGAGGAGTTCCGGCACACCTCGGTCATAGCCGGAGTCGCTACCGGCACCATCTCCGGATTCGGGCTGCAGTCCTACCTCCTGGCGTTGCGTGCGCTCGTGTGAGGTCAGCCGTCCGGGTCAGTGTCGGTGGTGGGTACTAGTGTTCGAGTATGAGCAGAGGGCGGATCGGTCAGGGCGCGGAGACAGGCACCGTGGGGCCTGCGGGGCGGGTCGCGTCTGTGTCGTTCGGGGGTCTGCTGGAGCCGGTGACCGGGGTGTCTGCGGGGGTGTTTGATGGGTTGCCGGCTGCGGCGCAGGCGGCGGTGGTGGCCCG
>JAKDLQ010000051.1 GCA_030452775.1 Micrococcales bacterium
CCTATGGCCCCGACGGCGAGCGGCGCGGTGAGGGGATGCGAGTCTTCGTCGCGTCGTTCGCCCCCAAGCCGCGGATGCTCGTGTTCGGTGCGATCGACTTCGCGGCGGCGGTGGCCAAGGTCGGCGCGTTCCTCGGCTATGTCGTCACGGTGTGCGACGCGCGGCCGGTGTTCGCGACGAAGACCCGCTTCCCGGCGGCCGACGAGGTCATCGTCCGGTGGCCTCACGAGTACCTGCGCGAGGAGGCCGACGAGGGGCGGGTCGACCCCCGAACCGTCATCTGCGTGCTCACCCACGACCCGAAGTTCGACGTGCCGGTCCTCGAGATCGCGCTGCGTCTCGAGCACGTCGCCTACATCGGGGCGATGGGGTCTCGGCGCACCCATGCGGATCGGCTCGATCGGCTCCGCGAGGCAGGCCTCACCGAGGAGGAGCTCGAGCGGATGAGCTCACCGATCGGGCTCGACCTCGGTGCGCGCACCCCGGAGGAGACCGCGATCAGCATCGCGGCGGAGATCATCATGGACCGGTGGGGCGGCGGCGGGGACCGATTGGCCGGGCTCACCGGGCCGATCCATCACCACCATGGCCTCGATCACGAGCCACCGGCCCTGCCCCATCAGGTCGGGGCCCGCCTCGGCTGACCCCGACCTCGGCTGACCGCCGGGGATGAGGGCCGGGCGGGCCGAGGAGGCGGCTGCGGCTCAGTGCGAGCTGGAGGCTGCCCAGATGTTGATGCCGGCGTCGATCGCGTGCTCGTCGATCCTCGTCAGCTCGTCTCCCGAGAAGGCGAGGTTGTCGAGCGCTCCGAGGCTGTTCTCCAGCTGCGCGACCGACGAGGCGCCGACGAGCACCGAGGTGATCCGCGCGTCGCGCAGCACCCAGGCGAGAGCGAGCTGCGCCAGCGACTGGCCGCGGGCCTCCGCCAGCCGGCCCAGCGCGCGGACATGCTTCATCGTCGACTCGCGCAGCAGGTCGGGCGAGAGGGACTTGTCCTGCGCGGCCCGGGAGCCCGGTGGAACGCCCTTGAGGTACTTGTCGGTCAGCATGCCCTGCGCGAGCGGCGAGAACGCGATGCACCCGATGCCCTCCTCGCCGAGAATGCCCAACAGATCCTCCTCGACCCAGCGGTTGAGCATCGAATAGCTGGGTTGGTGGATGAGCAGCGGGGTGCCGAGCCGTCGCAGGATCGTGATCGCCTCGCGGCTGCGTGCCCCCGAGTACGAGGAGATGCCCGCATAGAGCGCCTTGCCCTGGCGCACCGCCGAATCGAGTGCGCCCATCGTCTCCTCGAGCGGCGTCGTCTCATCGAAACGGTGGCTGTAGAAGATGTCGACGTAGTCGACGCCCATCCGGGTGAGGGACTGGTCGAGTGAGCTGAGCAGGTATTTGCGGGACCCACCGCCCTGCCCGTACGGGCCGGGCCACATGTCGTAGCCGGCCTTGGTCGTAAGGATCAGCTCGTCCCGGTGGCGCGCGAAGTCCTGAGCGAAGATCGTCCCGAAGTTGCGTTCGGCGCTGCCGTAGGGCGGCCCGTAGTTGTTGGCGAGGTCGAAATGCGTCACGCCAAGGTCGAAGGCGCGACGCAGGATGGCCCGCTGCCGCTCGAGGGGGACGTCGTCGCCGAAGTTGTGCCACAGCCCGAGCGAGACCGCGGGCAGGTCGAGCCCGCTGCGCCCGCACCGGCGGTAGGTCATCGAGTCGTAGCGCCCCCGAAGGGCCTGGTAGTCATCGGCGTGGAAGGTCACTGGCCCAGTCTCCCGCGATTCGATGCATCTGCGCGCCGTATGTGACGTGCAGATACATCGAATCGCGGGCGAAGCGGGTGACTTTCGGCAAAGCCTTGAAAGCATCGGTCGAGTCGGGCAAGACTCACGGGCAGGGGGATGTCGGCTGCACTCGAAGCAGGAGGACTGAACACATGACCCGTATCACCGTGACCGTCGACGGGGTGGAGTACTTCGACGAGGTCGAGCCCCGGATGCTGCTCGTGCAGTATCTGCGGGAGTCGTTGGGCAAGGTCGGCACCGTCATCGGGTGCGACACGAGCAACTGCGGGGCGTGCACCGTCCATCTCGACGGGCGTAGCGTCAAGTCGTGCAACGTGCTCGCGGTCCAGGCCGACGGGCACGAGGTGACGACGATCGAGGGGCTGGCTGCGAACGGGAGCCTGCACCCGATGCAGACGGCCTTCCACGAGACCCACGCCCTTCAGTGCGGCTACTGCACGCCGGGGATGATCATGCAGGCCTGCGACCTGCTCAAGGACAACCCCGACCCGTCCGAGCAGGAGATCCGAGAGGGCCTCGAGGGCAACCTGTGCCGGTGCACCGGCTATCACAACATCGTGCGGGCCGTGCAACAGGCGGCCGGCGCGATGCGCGAGGGGGTGGCGTCATGACGGTCACCGACGAGACGCAGACGCGCGAGGCCCCGGAGCTGGAGATCGGTCGGGCCCGCTTCCGCAAGGAGGACGAGCGCCTCATCACCGGGCGCAGCCGCTTCACCGACAACATGCAGCTCCCCGGCATGCTGCACCTGGCCATGGTGCGCAGCCCCTTCGCCCACGCGACCATCACCTCGATCGACACCGATGCGGCCAAGGCCGCCCCCGGCGTCATCGCCGTCGTCACCGGCGAGGACATCAAGGACATCCAGGGCGTCAACGCCAACGCGTGGCCGATCACGACCGACCAGGTCACCCCGACTCACCTGCCCGTGGTCATCGACCACGTCGCGTGCGCGGGTGAGATCGTCGCGGTCATCGCGGCGCGTACCGAGGCGCAGGCGCGTGACGCCATCGAGCTCGTCGACGTCGACTACGAGGAGCTGCCCGCCGTCCTCGACTCGAAGGAGGCGCTGAAGGACGAGGTGCTGGCCCATCCCGACCTCGGCACCAACAAGTCCGCCTTCTGGCAGCTCGACTCGGCAGCCCAGGGCTCCGGCGGCGACGTCGAGGAGGCCATCGCCAAGGCCCGCACCGACGGCGTCGTCATCGAGCGGGAGTTCCGCCAGCAGCGGCTCATCCCCGCGTTCATGGAGCCGCGCTCGACCGTCGTCGACCCGACCGGGGACCAGCTGACGGTCTGGTCCGCGACGCAGGTGCCGCACATCCTGCGCTTCCTCATCGCGGCCACGACCGGGCTGCCCGAGTCGAAGCTGCGGGTCGTCGCCCCCGACGTCGGCGGCGGCTTCGGCGGCAAGCTGCAGACCACGCCGGAGGAGTTCGCGACGATCGCGGTCGCCCGGCGCCTCGGCAAGCCGTGCAAGTACACCGAGACCCGGTCCGAGTCGCTCCTTTCCGGCCACCACGGGCGTGACCAGTGGCAGAAGCTCACGCTCTCGGCCGAGAAGGACGGCACCGTGACCGGCCTCAAGGTCGAGCTCATCGCCGACCTCGGCGCCTACGTGGCGGTCATCGGCGGCGGCATCCCGGTGCTCGGCGCGTGGATGTTCAACGCTATCTACAAGTTCCCGGCATACCAGTTCAACTGCCAGACGGTGCTGACCAACAAGGCCTGGGTGGATGCCTACCGCGGCGCAGGCCGGCCGGAGGCCACGTTCGGCATCGAGCGGATGATGGACGAGCTTGCGGCCGAGGTCGGCGTCGACCCGCTCGAGATCCGGGAGCAGAACTGGATCACCCACGAGGAGTTCCCGTTCACGACCGTGGCGGGGATGACGTACGACTCCGGCAACTACGAGGCGGCGACCGCCAAGGCCAAGGAGCTCTTCGGCTACGACGCGCTGCGCGCGGAGCAGGCGCGGCGACGTGCCGACAAGGATCCGGTCCAGCTCGGGATCGGCGTCTCGACGTTCACCGAGATGTGTGGGCTCGCGCCGTCGAGGATCCTCGGCTCGCTCAACTACGGCGCCGGCGGCTGGGAGCACGCGAGCATCCGGATGCTGCCGACCGGCAAGGTCGAGGTCATCACCGGCTCGTCCGCGCACGGCCAGGGTCACCACACGGCGTGGAGCCAGATCGTCGCGGACCGGCTCGGCGTCGCGTTCGAGGATGTCGAGGTGCTGCACGGTGACACAGCCATCGCGCCCAAAGGCATGGACACCTACGGGTCCCGCTCGCTCGTTGTCGGCGGTGAAGCCGTCGTCCGGGCCGCGGACAAGGTCATCGAGAAGGCGAAGGTCATCGCCGCCCACCTGCTCGAGGCGAGCGCCGACGACCTGGAGTTCAGCGGCGGGCGCTTCGGGGTCAAGGGCACCGACAGGGGCCTGGCCATCGGCGAGGTGGCGCTCGCGACGTTCGCCGCGCACAACCTGCCCGACGGGGTCGAGCCGAGCCTCGACTCCGACGCGACCTACGATCCGGTCAACTTCTCCTTCCCCCACGGCACCCACCTGTGCGCGATGGAGGTCGACACCGAGACCGGTGCGACGAGCATGCGCAGCTATGCCTGCGTCGATGACGTCGGGGTCATCGTCAACCCGCTCCTCGTCGAGGGGCAGATCCACGGCGGGCTCGTCCAGGGCATCTCGCAGGCCCTGTGGGAGGGCGCCGAGTACGACGAGAACGGCACGCTCGTCACCGGCTCCTTCGTCGACTACACCCTACCGACCGCGGCCGACACGATCAGCTTCGTCACCGACACCACTGTCTCGCCGTCGACGACGAACACCTTGGGCACCAAGGGCGTCGGCGAGGCGGGCACGATCGCCGCGACACCGGCGGTCGTCAACGCGATCATCGACGCGCTGCGACCGCTCGGCATCCACGACATCCAGATGCCGTGCACTCCGGAGCGGGTCTGGCAGGCGATCCAGTCGGCATCGACGCCTCCCGAGGGGGAGCGCGAGGCGGCGCCGCACTTCGACGAACGGGCGCCCAACCAGGACCCGCCCGGCGGCTCGATCACGGAAGGTGGTGCCCAGTGATCCCCGCATCGTTCGACTACCTCGCACCCGCCACGGCTGCCGAGGCTCTCGCGGCCCTCGCAGAGCACGGCGACGACGCCAAGGTGCTCGCGGGTGGGCAGTCGCTACTGCCCATCCTCCGGATGCGCCTCAACGCGCCCGAGGTCGTCATCGACCTCGGCAAGATCCCCGAGCTGCAAGGCATCTCGGAGGACGGCGATCACCTCGTCATCGGAGCCATGACGACGTATGCCGCCGTGCTCGCCTCCGAGGCTGTGTCCACTCACGCTGCGCTGCTGTCCAAGGCGGTCGCCACGGTCGCCGACCCGCAGATCCGGCACCGCGGGACGGTGGGCGGCGCGCTCGTGCACGCCGACCCGGCGGGAGACGTCGGGGCGCCGGTCCTGGCTCTCGGAGCCGAGCTCGTCATCGCCGGCTCCGACGGCACGACGCGCACCGTGACGGCAGAGGACTTCTTCGAGGACCTCTTCACGACCGCCGTCGGCGAGGATGAGCTGCTCACCCAGATCCGCATCCCCAAGCACACCGGCTGGGGCGCCCACTACGAGAAGTTCGTCCGGGTCAGCCACCAGTGGTCGATCGTCGCGATCGCCGCAACGGTCCGGGTCGAGGACGGCGCGATCGCCGAAGCGAGGGTCGGTCTCACCAACATGGGGGCCACTCCGTTGCGGGTCGCAGGGGTCGAGGCCGCGCTCGTCGGGCAGCCGCCCACGGACGAGGCGGTGCGCGCCGCCGTGGCCTCGATCGCCGACGACACCAACCCGCCGTCGGACCTCAATGGTGACTCGGGCTATCGCAAGCACCTCGCGACGGTGCTGGCCCGGCGCGCGGTGCTCGCCGCGGCGGGGGCGTGAGTCTCGAATGGACCTGACACACACCTTCACGGTACCCACCGCCGTCGATGACGCCTGGGACCTCTTCATGGACCTCGAGGCGGTGGGCAACTGCTTCCCCGGAGCGACGGTGACCGAGGTGAGCGACGACGGCTTCGCCGGCTCGGTCAAGGTCAAGCTCGGCCCGATCTCGCTGGTCTACACCGGGTCCGGGTCCTTCGTCGAACGCGATGACGCCGCCCACCGGGCGGTCATCGAGGCCAAGGGCAAGGACAAGCGGGGCAACGGCACAGCCGGGGCGAATGTCGTCCTCGAGCTCACGCCCGATGGGGAGGGGACCCGCGCCGACGTGGTGACGGATCTGTCGGTGACAGGCAAGCCGGCCCAGTTCGGCCGCGGCGTGATGCAGGATGTCTCGGACAAGCTGCTCCAGGCGTTCATCGCCTGCGTCGAGCAGCAGCTCACCTCCACCTCGGCGGAGGCAGCACCCGAGCCCGCGTCGGCAGAGACGGTCAGCCCCGCGTCGGAGGAAGCGGCGCCTGGCACGACGCCTGACACGGCGGCTGGACCGGGCACGGCTGCTGCCGCGGCCGATGCGGGTGTCTCAGGGCGGTTCGACGGCTCACCACCCTCGGCGGCGAAGGCCTGGCCCGGTGGGCAGCCGCCTCCCGGGGATACGAGCGAGACGCACACTGCGGGGACGAGCGCCAGGGGCTCGGCGGCATACAGCACCTCGAGTCGACCTGAGCAGCAGGACGCGCTCGACCTCGGCTCCGCAGTCCTGCCTGTGCTGGTGAACCGCTACGGCCGACTCGCCGCGGCCGGTCTCGTCGGCCTGGTCATCGGCTGGCTGCTCGGTCGGCGGCGCACCTGACGCGGAGCGGCTGTGCGGCTGACGCGGATCGGTCGCGCGGCCGCGATACGGTGGCTCATGGCGAGTTACGCGCTCAATCCCGCTGCGGTCGCGCGCGCCCAGGATCTCATCGACAAGCGGCAGTACGTGCTCGACAGCGACTGGGGCGAGGTCCAGCCGGACGCCGCCGCCCAGAACGCCTACCTTGAGCAGCACTCCTGGGACGACTACGCCGCGTGGCACCTCGGCCTGACCAAGGGTGCCAGCGACGGGACGAAGGCGCGACACGCCTTCGTCTATGGCGACTTCCGGCGGGTCCACCGGGCGGGGCTCATCGCCTGCGTCTACCGGGCGGCGGAGTGGCGGCACAAGGACATCGAACTGGCCGCGCACGACCTGCTGCAGCGGCTCGATCGGGTGAGTGGATGAGCCGGCCATGTCCGTGACAGCGACCCGGGAGCAGGTGCTGGCCCATCGGGTCCGGGCCCAGCAGCTCGATCGTGAGACGGGAACGCTCACGGACACGGCCGTCCTCGATCTTGGCGCCCAGGACACCGGTCCGGACGGCGGATCCTGGGCGCTCGCCATCCGCGGGCTCCCGAAGGCCGAGGCGGTCGCCGATGACCTGGTGCTGCTGTGGACGCTACGCGGGGCGCCGCACTTCTACCGGCGCGACGACGTGCCCTCCGTGCTGGCAGCAGTAGCGCCCTGGTCGGATCGCGACGCCGCCAAGCGAATCTTCGATGCGTCAAAGCCGTTGCGGGCCAAGGGAATAGGCACCCTCGATGCGCTCGACACGGTGGCGGCAGCGATGCGGTCCGTCGTCTCCGAGCCGATGGTCAAGGGTGAGGTGTCGGCCCGCCTCGGTGAGCCGTATGTCCGCTTCTGCCGGCCCTGCAACAGCACTCACCTGTACGAGCAGACCTTCCGGCTCGGGGCCACGCGGGCAGGTCTGGAGTTGGAGCCGGGCACCTCCCCGCCCGTGTTGCGGCCGATCGTGGGGCTTGATCGGGACTCTGAGGGAGGCCGCGAGCCGGCGGGCGCGATGCCGGCAGACGCCGCCCACGACGTGGTGCGAGGATATCTGCGCTTCTTCGGTCCGGCGACAGCCAAGCACGTGGCGGCCTTCGTCGACGCGCCGCTCGCCGAGGTCAAGGCGCACTGGCCCAGTGACGTGATCGAGGTGCAGGTCGACGGTGACCCGCGCTCGATGGTCGAGGGGGATCTCGAGCGTCTGCTCGCCGACCCGCTCCGGATCACCGAGGGGAACACCCGCCTGCTCGGACCGTACGACCTCCTCCTGCAGGCTCGCGACCGTGAGCTGATGATCGCCGATCCGGCCCGCCGCAAGGCGCTGTGGCCGGTGCTCGGTCGTCCTGGCGCTGTTGTCGAGGCCGGTGAGATCGTCGGCATGTGGCGCCCCCGAGCCGCCGGGCAGCGACTGACGGTCACTGTCGAGACCTGGGCGGCGGCAGGCGCCGCCCGCAGGCGCCGGGTCGAGCACGAGGCCGAGCGCCTTGCCGCGCACCGCGGCCTCTCGCTCAAGGCCGTTGCCCTGACGTGAATGTCGCCGTGACTGCCCGGTTCGGGCGGATCGAGCAGCACCACAACCGGGTCACGAAGCGACCGGGCGAGCCCGCGTCAGTGCCTTGACATGCCGCGGCACGTTCCCGCTTGCGACATGGATGCCGTACCTGCTCGCAATCGCAGGGCCGCAGCGATCAACATCAAGACGCCGGCGACGAGCAGTGGCAACCCAACCGAGAAGATGCCGAGCACGAGCAGCATCGCCCCGCCAACCATCCACGTGACTCCTGGGCCGGGGACGATCCGGAAGAGGCCACCGATGCCGAGGATGACCACCACACACAGCCCGGCCACGAACCACCATGCTGGCCCACCCTCGTGCTGTCGGTGGATGAGCCAGAGATAGGTCGCGCCGTCGGCAACGACCAGCACCACGGAAAGCCAAACGAGCCAGATCGACACGCGCCGAGCGTTCCCACCCAGCCATCACCTGCACATGCTATGCGTCAGAGACAGACCGGCCACCGGCCGCACTCCTGACAGCGATCGCCATCGTCGCCGCGCTGGTCCATATCCTGGCTGCGCCAACTCAGCCGCGGCCGCGGCGTTGGTTCGGGGCGTCAGTCAGTGCTCGAGGGAAGGGCTGCTCGATAGGCCCTGCACGCGGCGAGAATGGACATGACCTGATCGGCCAGTTCTGCCGGGCTGAGTGTCAGGTCCTTGAGTTCGGCGCGGTCCGGTATCCCAGCGACTACTGCACGGACGCGCGAGTGCTCCTTCGTGGTCAGCGAATAGTCATGATCGATGGACGTGAGCACGTCGCGCATGTCGTAGCGGGCCGACTCGTCGGCGTTCTCAAGCACCTCAGCGGCCGCCTCGAGCCATCGAGAGTCATCGACGTCGGCTTCTTCCACGGTGTCGGTGATCAGGCAGAACAGTTCCATGTGGGCGGCGATCGCCGCCGGGGCTGCCTGTTCATGGTCATCGAAGGGTAGATGCGCGGCTCGACGCACCAATGCGCTGGCACGGTCGGTGTCGCCGTCATCAAGGGCACGGATGGCCTTGTCCAACAGGTTCGTGGCCCTCTGTTCGCCAGCAAAGCTGAAGGGCTGCAAGGCCCGACCCGAGATCGCTTCGACATCACCGAACGCTCGGTTGGCCCGCTCGGCGAAATGGGACTCCAACAACTGACTCAGTTCATGATCCATCCCCAGAAGGCTACACGCGCCCACCCGGGTCGTGGCTCATTGCCGTGTTCTCGCACCGGCGTCGTCCAAGAGTGTCAGCCGCCCGTGAGATAGGTTGTGGCAACGCCTATCCGGGCGATCGCTTCCGAGCAAGGAGTAGGGCAGTGGACGCAACCGGCGATGTTCAGATCGACACGGAGACGCTCCGGGTCACCAAGTGGACGATCCCGCCGGGACAGGCGATCCCGATGCACGTCCACGAGCACGACTACGTCGTCGTGCCTCTGGTGAGCGCCACGATGCACCTGACGGGCCCCGACGGTGGCGAGACGGTCTCGCAGATCCAGCAGGGGCGCAGCTACCACCGTCCGGCTGGTGCGGAGCACCGCGTCGCGAACCACGGCGAGAGCACCATCGAGTTCGTCGAGATGGAGATCCTCCGGGCTCTGTGAAACCTCTCGGGCACCGCCCGACACCCTCATGCCGTATGCCGCAGGGCTGGGGTCGCCGCGAACGCACTCAGCGCAGCGGGGGACCATCGGCCGCGGGGGACGTGGTGGTGAGGTCGATAGTTTCCTGCCGGTCCGGTCCATCGAGGTCGATGGCGGCGCAGAGGGGGCTGGTGTCCTCCTTGGCCGATCCACTTACGTGCCCGGGCAGCATCACAGCAGTTCGATGTGGCACTCCGGGCCGGGCGCGGCGGCCAAGCGGGCATCAGTGGTCAATAGCGCGGTGGCGTCGGTCATCTCGGCCAGAGCAACGTACGTGGCGTCATACGCGCTGAGGTTGTGTCGCAACTCCCACACTCGCGGGCGCAGCCAATCGGCCGGATACCTGGTAAGTGCGAGATGGAGGAATCCATCGAGCGCCACGTCACCCTGCTCGTCGCTGAGCGCGCCACGGCGAACCAGCCCCCGCAGAACATGGGTGACCTCGCTATCGAGCAGGTGGGGCACGGCCAGCTCCTCGTCTCCGAGCCGGTGAGGATCGAGGTTGCCGGCGAGCAGCTCGATGACGAGGCCGGCGTCGACGACCCTCAATCCCCACGGCCCTCGTGCAGTACAGACAGGATCGTGCGACGGTCAGGCTTGCCCTGGATCCTGCTCTGGGTCCGACGAATGACCGCAGCGTTGTCCCGCACGATCTGCGCACGCTTGGCCAGGTGCTCCAGCTCCCGCAGCAGGTATCTGGTCAGTGACAGCCCCTCGGCCTCAGCGGCCTCAACCAAAGCGTCGTGGACCTCATCGGGGACGTCACGAATCTGCATGACCTTCGACATGGTGAGATCATACCTCGCATGGGTGCAACCTGCACCCACACAGGGTCCAGCGAAGCGCGCGGGCCCAAGATAAGGATGGCCGCGCGAACGGATCGTTCAGGAGGCGTGCGTCAAACGCAGTGTCCAGTCCTGCGGGCCCTCTTTGAGGTAGGTGACCTCGAGGTCACCGAATCGGTCCTTGAGCTGCGCCAGCAGCGGCAACGGGTTGTGCGGCGCGACGAGGTCGAGCGAACCGCCGGCGGGGATGGCGCCGAAGGCTCCGAAGACCGTGGCGTGGCGGATCGCGTGCGGGATGGCGCGCACGTCGAGCTCGGGGATGCCATGCTCGGCATCGCACCCGCAGGCGGCCTTCTCGGTCAGCGGGATGTTCTGGTGGCTCATCGCGGGCTCCTTGACGTCGATATCGATTGCCGTGTCGATTGTCACAATGACGATCATTTTATACGGTAGTACCTGTGCATATTACCGAGGGGTGGGGACCGCGGCCGACGACGGACGGCGCTGCCGGGGCGGCGGTGGTCCTGTCGCCACAGCGCCGCCGGGTGCTCGACACCCTCGACGAGCATCCCGTGGGTGCCACGGCCGTGGCGCGCCTGCTCGACCTGCACGTCAACACTGCCCGGGAGCACCTCGAGGGGCTCGTCGAGGCCGGGCTGGCTACGCGCTCTCGGCTTGCTCACAGCGGGCGGGGCCGTCCCGCGTGGGGGTATGCCGCCGAGCGCGCTTTCCGAGGCCGGCCTCCTGGCGAGTACGCCTCGCTCGCAGGGCTCCTCGCCGACTTCGTCATCGAGCAGAGCGATGACGTGTCCGCGGACATGACGCGGCTGGGCCGGAGCTGGGGGGCGCGCCTGATGGCGGCCAGGGCAGGCGGTCCGGGCGCGGCGGGCCAGGTCGCGCCTGACGCGCCCCCCGCCGCGTCGCCGTGCCGGCCCGAGGGCGAGAGCTTCCGCGCGGCGGAGGCATCGGTCATCGAGCTCATGGACGAGCTCGGGTTCGCCCCGGAGGCCGCCTCGACGCCGATCCGGCTGCTCCAGTGCCCCATGCTCGAGGTGGCCAAGGAACGTCCCGAGGTCGTCTGCTCGGTCCACCGCGGGCTCGTCGAGGGCGCTCTGCAGGCGCTGGGGGCGTCTGTCGAAGGGGTGCGGCTCGACGCCTTCGCGGCCCGTGACGCCTGCCTGCTCCGCCTCCGCTGA
>JAKDLQ010000052.1 GCA_030452775.1 Micrococcales bacterium
CAACACAGCGCGCCCTCTACCGGCGCCGCTCGCCGCCCAGGGGGGCTCAGACCCGAGTCCACCAGTAGTTCGGTGATGCTCCAGCGTGTCATATGACGAAGGCGCCTGTCCTGCAAGGAGAATCGTGGTTGTGAAAGCCCGCCTGGTGCGCCACGCCGGCCGACTCACCCTGCCAGCACCACCCGGATACGGCCACCTCGAGCAACTCCTGACCCGCATCCGCGCACTGCCCGCCACGCCCTGACCAGGCACGATCAGCCCCTACCAGCCAAGGACCTCGGACCACGTCCCACGTTACGAGGGGAAGCCCACCCGAGAACCTGGCGCGACACCCCCGGGCCATCAGCGCGCCCAGATCCCGCAAAGCGCGCCCCCCACCACACCCACGCCGACATTCCGGCGGCCCTACCAGCCCTACTCGTGGATTCGGGTCAGAGGCGGACGAGCATCTTGCCGGTGTTGTCGCCGCGGAGCAGGCCGAGGAAGGCGTCGACCGCATGCTCGATGCCGTCGACGAAGGTCTCTCGTGGCGCGAGCGTCCCGTCGGCGATCCAGCCGGCCGCCTGGGCAGCGTATTCCTTCGCGAGGTCGTTGTGGTCGCCGACGAGGAATCCTTGGATGAGGCCGCGGGTCTGAATCAGACGCGCGAGGTTTCGCGGCCCGGGCGCCGGCGCGGTGCTGTTGTAGGAGGAGATCGCCCCGCAGATCGCGATGCGTCCGCGAAGCCGAAGTGATCCGATCGCCGCCTCCAGGTGCTCGCCGCCGACATTGTCGAAGTAGACGTCGATCCCGTCCGGCGCGGCCTGGCGAAGCAACGTGCTGACTTTGTCGTCCTTGTAGTTGAAGGCCGCATCGAAGCCGAGATCCTCGATGACGTGGGCGACCTTGTCCGCCGAACCGGCACTGCCGATGACCCGGGAGGCTCCGAGCGCCTTCGCGATCTGGCCTGCGGCGCCGCCGACCGCTCCGGCCGCACCCGAGACGAAGACGACGTCACCCGCGGTCAGCTGCGCCACCCGGGTCAGGCCGACGTATGCGGTGAGCCCGGTCATACCGAGGACACCGAGGTATGCCGACGCCGGAGCGAGTGCCGTGTCGACGACTCGCACCGATGACGCATCGATGACGGCGACCTCCCGCCAGCCGAGACCGTGCAGCACATGGTCCCCCACGGCGACCCCGTCGGCGCGGGACTCCTCGACGACCCCGATCGCGCCGCCGGTCATCGCCGCTCCCAGGACGTACGGCGCAGCGTAGGACTTCGCGTCGCTCATCCGGCCGCGCATGTAGGGATCTACGGACATGACGACGTTGCGCACCCGCACCTGGCCCTCCGCGAGGTCTGGGATGGCGCTCTCGACAAGGTCGAAGTCCTCATGCGTGGGCCACCCGACGGGACGGGACTTGAGCTGGACCTCACGGGGATTTGTCATCGGGTTCCTTTCGGGTGGGTCGAGCATGCATGGTTGACCTCGCGGTCTGGCTGGTCATGGCAGGAGGATCGAGGCTGCGTGGATGAGCAGGCCGATGAGCCCGCCGACGAGGGTGCCGTTGATCCGGATGAACTGCAGGTCGCGCCCGACCTGCAGCTCGACCCGCTCGGCGGTCTCCTTGCCGTCCCAGCGGTCGACGGTCTGGCTGATGACCGCGGTGAGCTCCGCGCCGTATCGCTCGACGGCAAAGATCGCAGCATCGCAGATCCGTTTGTCGATCCGGTCGCGCAGGGCCTCGTCGGCGAGCAGCCGCTCCGCGAGCCGCGTGACCTCCTCGACCCCGCGCATCCGGACCGGCCCATCCACATCCTCGAGGGCCGCGACCGCCACACCCCGGAAGGACCTCCACAGCGACATGGCGGTCACCGGGACCTGCGGGTGTTCGAGCACCCGCCGCTTGAGACGCTCGGCCCGCTCCTGGGTCGCCGGGTCGTGCTGGAGGTGGTCGGCCAGGTCGATGAGCAGCTTGTCCAGGGCGATCCGCACATCGTGCCGGGGATCACGCCGGATGTCGCCGAGCCACTTGAGCGCCTCGGAGTGGACCTTGCGTGCGACGAGGTCGTTGACGGCGTCCGGCACCCAGGCCGGTGCCCGCTGGATGATGAGCGACTCGAAGAGGTCCTCGTTGTCGATGAGCCACGCACGGCCCTCATCGAGCACGAGGTCGACCAGCCCGACATGCGCCTCGTCACGCACCACCTGATCGAGCAGCCCACCCGCGAGGGAGCTGATCGGCTCAGCCATGAGCCGCGGCAGGACGGCCTGCTCGATGACCGCCTGGACGTCCGCGTCCGGGATCTGCTGCAGCGCATGAGCCGTCACCGTGGCGACCTCGTCGACGAGCCACCGAGCGTGCCCGTCGGCAAGCACCCACTCGGCCGCGCGTCTCGTGGGCTGTGCGTCGAGGACCCGCTCGCGGATGATCTCCGAGCGCATGAAGTTCTCGCTGACGAACTCCTCGAGGCTGCGACCGATCATCTCCTTCTTGCGCGGGATGAGGGCCGTGTGCGGGATCGGCAGGCCCAGCGGATGCCGGAAGATCGCAGTCACCGCGAACCAGTCGGCGCACGCACCCACCATCGAGGCCTCCGCCCCGGCGTTGACGAAGCCGAGTATGCCGCCGTCGTGGTCGCGCGTGATGACGTAGACGATCGCGGCCAGGACGAGCAGGCCGGTGGCGACGACCCGCATCCGCCGCAGACCCCTGCGCCGCTCGGCATCCATCGCCGGATCGACGACGAAGCCGAGGGTCGCGCTCACGGTCGCCTCCTGGTCTGCCTGCGGTCGGGTGGGCGACTTCATGTGGCCGCTTCGAGCGCAAAGGTCAGCGCATCGATCCTCGCACGCGTTTCCCCATCGGCGGCGATCCGCTCCCCGATCCGGGTCGCGACGGCGGCGACATCGTCCCGCTCGAGGCCGGGCGTCAGGCGCAGCACGACCCGCAGCACCCCGGCACCGAGGGGCAGACCCTCCGTGACCTCATGGCCGACGACCGCTTCCTCGTGGGCAACCGCCTCGGTCACCGCACGAGCCACCTGGGGGTCGAGGTGGGCCGGCTGCCACGGGCGCCCCTGCGCCAGGGCCCACACCATGCTCGGCCGCAGGACCGTCGCATGCTCGGAGGCGACGTCGACCAGCAGCGTCTGACACTCCTCACCGATCGCCGCCCGCGCAGCCGCCGAGGCGCCCACCGGGACCGGCCGGGCCGACGCGTCCCAGCGCGCCAGCTCGGCCAGCGAGGTGAACATCGGCAGCGCGCGTGTCCCGTCGGGAGTCGTCAGGATCACTGCGGCCATGTCGCTGCGCGTGTCGACGGCGTGATCACCGGACTGCTCGACCTCGGTGGCGAGGGCCACGACCGGAACGAGCCAGCGGACCGCGGCAACCCGTGACAGCAAGGCCACCTCGGACTCCGCGGACGGCCGCTCGTGGTTGGTCACGAGCGTCTCCTCGAGGACGGCATCCGCCTCCCCCGTGTCGCCGGCGAACCCGTGACTCGGGATCGACTTGCCGGCCCACGCCTGCCCGGCCGAGTCCGCCGGTCGGCCCTGCCCATCCGTATGCCGGTCAATGCCCCTTGACCCCGGCTGTTGCCGGCCGCTCACCGAGGCCTGCGTCCCGCGACGTCGAGCGCCTCGGGCAACGTGAAGGCGCCGTGGTACAGGGCGGACCCGACGATCGCGCCCTCGACTCCCTCACCGACCAGCCGTCGGATGGCTCGGAGGTCATCGAGCGTCGAGATCCCGCCGGAGGCGATGACGGGGCGATCGGTCCGGGCGCACACGTCCGCGAGGAGCTGGACGTTGGGGCCCTGGAGCATGCCGTCCTTGGTGACGTCGGTGACGACGTAGCGTGCACAGCCCGCACGGTCGAGCCGTTCCACCGTCTCCCACAGATCCCCACCCTCGCGCGTCCAGCCGCGCGCGGCGAGCCTCGTGCCGCGCACGTCGAGGCCGATGGCGACCCGGTCCCCGTGCTCGCCGATGATCGCGGCGGTCCACTCCGGGTCCTCGAGCGCTGCGGTGCCGATGTTGACGCGCCGGCAGCCGGTCGCGAGCGCGGCCTCGAGGGAGTCCGCCTCGCGGATACCGCCGGACAGCTCGACCGGGATGTCGAGGCGCCCGACGATCGAGTCGATGATCTCCCGGTTGCTGCCCCTGCCGAATGCGGCGTCGAGGTCGACGAGGTGGATCCACTCGGCGCCCTGGTCCTGCCAGGCCTTGGCGGCCTCCCACGGATCGCCGAACTGGCCTCCGCTGTCGGCAATCCCCTGGACGAGCTGGACGGCCCGACCTTCCGAGACGTCGACAGCGGGCAGTAGTTCCAGACGGGGCTGATCGCTCATCACAGGCTCCTGATCCAGTTCTCGAGCAGGTGCAGACCTGCTGCACCGGACTTCTCGGGGTGGAATTGGGTCGCGGTCAGCGGCCCGTTCTCGACCGCCGCGACGAATCGGGCACCGTGATGGGCCCACGTGACGGTGGGAGCGACGGCGATGAAGGGGCCGGTCGGCTCGAGCACCCAGGACTGGACGGCATACGAGTGCACGAAGTAGAAGCGCTCCTGCTCCACCCCGGCGAACAGGCGAGACCCCGCACCCACCGCGACCTCCGACCAGCCCATGTGCGGCACGACGTCGGCGGGCAACCGCTCGACCACACCAGGCCACTCGGCCAGGCCCTCCGTCGGTGATGCCGAGGGCTCGGTCGAGCCGTCGAAGAGTGCCTGCATCCCGACGCAGACGCCGAGGACCGGCCGGCTGCCCGCGAGGCGACGACCGATGACCCGTGGTGCGTGGACCGCCTTGAGCTGGGAGAGGCAGGCATGGAAGTTGCCGACTCCGGGGACGAAGAGCCCGTCGCAGCCCAGAGCCACGACCGGGTCGGCAGTGAGGGTCACCTCGGCTCCGACATGCTCGAGGGCGCGCACCGCAGACCTGACATTGCCGCTGCCGTGGTCGAGGACGACGACCGACGCACTCATGTCAGAGAGATCCCTTGGAGCTCGGGATGCCGTGGACCCGGGCGTCAGGCTCGATCGCCGCGCGGAGCGCCCGGGCGAGCGCCTTGAACTGCGCCTCGACGATATGGTGCGGGTCACGGCCCGCGAGGATCCGCACGTGCAGGCACAGGCCGGCGTGGTAGGCGAAGGACTCGAAGACGTGCCGGGTCATCGACCCGGTGAAATGGCCGCCGATGAGCGCGTACTGCTGGCCCTCAGGCTCGCCCTCGTGCACGACATACGGCCGCCCCGCGACATCGACGACCGCGTGGCAGAGCGCCTCGTCGAGCGGGACGGTGGCATCGCCGAAGCGGCTGATGCCGCGCTTGTCGCCGAGTGCCTCGCGCAGCGCCTGGCCGAGGACGATCGCGGTGTCCTCGACGGTGTGGTGCACGTCGACGTCGATGTCGCCGCTCGCCTTGACCGTGAGGTCGATGAGCGAGTGCTTCGCCAGCGAGGCGAGCATGTGGTCGTAGAAGGGCACGCCTGTCGAGACGTCGGACTCTCCGGTGCCGTCGAGATCGAGGGTGAGCTCGACCGAGGACTCCCTGGTCGCCCGGCTGATCGTGGCGGTGCGGCTCATGGCTCCTGCTTCCTGGGTGGGCGTCGAACGTGGGTCGCGGCGAGGTCACTCATCGCATCGAGGAAGCGCGAGGTCTCCTCGACGGTGCCGGCCGTCACCCGCAGGTGGTGCGGTATGCCGATGTCTCTGACGAGAACACCGGCATCGAGCAGAGCCTGCCACGTCCGCTGCGCGTCGACGAGCCCGCCGAAGAGGACGAAGTTGGCGTCGCTCGCGACCGGCGCCGCACCGAGCGCCGTGAGCCCGTCGACGATCCGGTCGCGCTGGCCCTTGATCGCCTCGACGGCGCCGAGCATGAGGTCGGCGTGCGCGAGAGCGACGCGGGCGATCGTCTGGGTCTGGGTCGACAGGTGATAGGGCAGCCGGACGAGGCGCAGCGCGTCGATGAGGTCGGCCCCGGCCACGAGGTAACCGAGCCGCCCGCCGGCGAAGGCGAAGGCCTTGCTCATCGTGCGCGTGACGACGAGCCGGGGACGATCCGCCAGGAGGGTGAGGGCGCTGATCGATCCCGGCCGGGCGAACTCCGCGTAGGCCTCGTCGACGACGACGATCGCGTCGGGGGCGGCCTCGAGCACCGCGCCGACGACGTCGATAGGCAGCGCGGTGCCCGTCGGGTTGTTGGGCGAGCAGAGGAAGACGATCGCCGGGTCGTGTGCGCGGGCCTGCTGCGCCGCCGAGCGCGCCGTGAGCTCGAAGGTCTCAGCGCCGCGAAGCCCATCGACCCACGTCGTGCCGAACGTCTCACTGATGATCGGGTACATCGAGTAGCTCGGGGTGAAGCCAAGGGCGGTGCGCCCGGGACCCCCGAAGGCCTGCACGAGGTGCGAGAGCACCTCGTTGGACCCGTTGCCGGCCCAGACCTGCTCAGGGGTGACCGCCACCCCGGACTGCATCTCGAGGTAGGCGGTCAGCGCCTTGCGCAGGCCGACGAACTCACGATCCGGGTAGCGGTTGAGGCCGGCGAGGTCCGGCTCGAGCGCGTCGAGGATGGCCCGGACCACCAGGTCCGGGACGGGATAGGAGCTCTCGTTGGTGTTGAGACACACCGGCACGTCGAGCTGCGGGGCGCCGTAGGCGCTCCGGTCACGCAGGTCCGGTCGGAGCAGGCGCCGCACTTCGCTCGGCCGGCTCGGCTCCGCGCTCACGAAGGCACCTCGTCGCCGAAGCGCGCCGTCACGGCCTGACCGTGAGCCGGCAGATCCTCGGCCTGCGCCAGGGTCACGACGTGCCGAGCCACCTCGCGCAGCGCCGCCTCGTCGTAGTCGACGACATGGATGCCGCGCAGGAACGACTGGACGGACAGCCCGCTCGAGTGGCCGGCACACCCGCCGGTGGGCAGGACGTGATTCGACCCTGCGGCATAGTCGCCGAGGCTGACCGGGCTGTGTGGCCCGACGAAGACCGCGCCGGCGTTGCGGACCCGTGCGGCCACCGCGCCGGCGCCGCGCGTGAGGATCTCCAGGTGCTCGGCGGCATACGCATTGACGACCTGAAGTCCGGCGTCGATGTCATCGACGAGCACGATGCGCGACTGCGTGCCCGCGAGGGCCTGCGAGATGCGTTCGGAGTGCTTCGCGGCGGGCACCCGCCGCTCGAGGGCGGTCGCGGTGGCGTCCGCGAGCACCTCGCTGTCGGTGACGAGGACCGCGGCCGCGAACGGGTCGTGCTCGGCCTGGCTGATGAGGTCGGCGGCGACGAGCTCGGGGTCGGCGAAGGCGTCGGCGAGGATCGCGATCTCGGTGGGGCCCGCCTCCGTGTCGATGCCGATGAGCCCCTTGAGCAGGCGCTTGGCAGCGACGACCCAGATGTTGCCGGGACCGGTGACCATCGAGACGGGCTCGCACCGGACCGGCACGCCCTCCGCTGCGTCCTCGGCGTCCTCGAACCCGTGGGCGAACATGGCGATCGCCTGCGCGCCGCCCACCGCATAGACCTCGTCCACGCCGAGCAGGGCGCAGGTGGCGAGGATCGTCGGGTTGGGGTAGCCGGCGAAGTCGCCGACGTTCTCCCGCTGAGGGGGCGAGGTCACGGCGAGCGAGCCGACGCCGGCGAGCTGCGCGGGGACGACGTTCATGATGACGCTGCTCGGATAGACCGCGAGCCCGCCGGGGACGTAGAGGCCCACCCGGTCGACCGGCACCCAGCGCTCGGTGACGGTGCCGCCCGCGACGACCCGGGTCGTGACATCGCTACGGCGCTGCTCGGCGTGCACGGTGCGGACCCGGGCGATCGACTCCTCGAGCGCGGCCCGCAGACCGGGGTCCAGCTCCTCGAGGGCCCGCGCAAGCACCTGCGCGGGCACCCGCAGATGGGTTGGGCGTATGCCGTCGAAGCGCTCCGAGAGCTCGCGCAGCGCCTCCGCCCCGCGATGCTCGACGTCCGCGCAGATCGGCCGGACCCGGTCGAGGGCCGCTGTGACGTCGAGCTCGGCTCGGGGCAGGGCTGCCCGCAGGGAGCGCGCGTCGAGGCGGCGCCCACGCAGATCGAGGCGGGACATCATGGGAGCAAGTCTAGGGTCGGGAGTCTGGATGGTCTGGATGGTCTGGGTGACCGGGGGGCGCGCCCCGCTGCACGAGGTGACCCGGGAACGAGAACGCCAGCGCGAGGTTGACCAGGCCCAGCCCGGCCACCAGCCAGAACAAGCTCATCACGTGGGTGTCGCCCACCCACAGACCCGCGGCCAGCACGAGCACCGACCCGATCCCGTTGGCCAGGCCCAGGGCGATCCCCGAGCCCATCGACCGGTTCTCGGGGAAGATGTCCTGGCCGATGAGCACCGTCGTCGAGGCGGTGAGGAAGATCGCGCTGCCGAGCAGCGCCGCGCAGACCCAGACCCACGCGCCCGGCAGGTACACCGTGGGAAGGATCAGCGCGGTGGTGGCGATCGAGGAGATGACGAGCACCGGGCGGCGACCGACCTGGTCCGCCAGGTGGCCACCCCACAGGTTGCCGACGACGCCGACCGTGATCATCGCGGTGATGATGCTCGCGCCTCGCACCAGTGAGCCTCCGCGCAGGTGCCACATGATCGGGATGAAGGTGACCAGCACGAAGGTCGTGAACGCCTGGACCGAGCGGTAGGCGACGAGCGTCGCCATCGGCCGGGCATGCCGACGCCACTGGATGCGGCCCGCCCGAGGAGGTTTGGGCGGCAGGCGCGGTGCCATCATGAACAGCAGCGGCACGGTGAGCAGCCCGGGCAGGCCCACGAGCCAGAGCCAGCCAAGCCCGAGGCCCGTGACGACCAGGCTCGCGGCGGTGGGCCAGATGCCGCGCCCGAGCTCGCCGCCGACGAGGAAGACCGAGGTCGGCAGACCCTGTCGACCGCGCACCATGCTGCGCACCCCGGCGAGTGCCTGCGGGTGGAAGAGCGCCCCGCCGGCGCCGATCATCAGCAGCACGACGATGAGCACGGGTGTCGACGGGGCGACGCCGAGCAGTGCGGCGCCGAGCGAGCTGAGGAAGAGCCCCAGCGTCGTGAGGCTGCGCCCGCCGGTGCGATCGGCCACCCAGCCGGTCACCGGCTGCAGCGCCTGGCCGACGATGAGCGCCGCCATGAAGGCGCCGGCCATCCGGACCGGCTCGCCCATCGCGATGAGGATGACGGGAAGCACGCCGGGCAGGTAGTTGGCGGCGCCGTCGTTGAGCAGATGCGACCACGACATGGCAAGCAGGCGTCGCCGGTTCGCCGGCTCTATCCGCGCCGTGGTTGTCACCCGATGCATCCTGCCAAGGCCTGCGCGCAGCTCAGGCCCTGGTCGAGACGGCGTCGATGAGCACGGCGGTCTCCCACGCCCACTGGCGCCACCGGTCGTAGCGGCCGGACTGCCCGCCGTGGCCGGCGGCCATCTCGGTGCGGAAGAGGATCGGCGGCGCGCCGGTCACGCCCTGGTCGGCATGCCGCATCGCGGCCACCCACTTGGCCGGCTCGGTCGCGAAGACCCGGGTGTCGTTGAGGCTCGTGGTGACCAGCAGGGCCGGATGCCGCCCGGGTGTGATGTTCTCGTAGGGCGCGTAGGACTTCATCCGTTCGTATGCCGCCGGGTCGGCCAGGGGGTTGCCCCACTCCTCCCACTCGATGACCGTGAGCGGCAGCGACGGGTCGAGGATCGAGGTCAGAGGGTCGACGAACGGCACCGAGGCATGGATGAAGCAGAAGCGGTCGGGAGCCATGTTGGCGACGGCGCCCATGAGCAGACCGCCGGCCGAGCCGCCCTCGGCCGCGAGCCGGTCCGGCGCGACGATGCGAGCCTCGCGCAGGTGATCGGCGCAGGCGATGAGGTCGGTGAACGTGTGCTGCTTGTGCTCGAGCTTGCCGTCGTCGTACCACTGCCGCCCCATCTCCGACCCGCCTCGGACATGAGCGATGGCAAAGACCCAGCCGCGCTGGAGCAATGAGAGCCTCATCACCGAGAACCACGGGTCGCTCGGGATCCCGTAGGCACCGTAGGCGTGCAGCAGCCCGGGAGCCGTGCCGTCGGCAGCGACGTCGTGGCGGTGCACGACCGAGATCGGGATCCGGGTCCCGTCCGGGGCGGTCGCCCACTCGCGGCGCTGCCGATACTGGGCGAGGTCGTGCCCGTCGCGGACCTGCTGGGACTTCAGCAGCGTGAAGGCCCGTGACCGCACGTCGTAGTCCTCGACCGTCCTGGGCGTGACCAGAGACTCGTGGACGACCTGTATCGCTCTGGTGTCGGTCTCGGGGTTGGCGCCGAGGTGGATCGTGCCGATCGGCTCACCGACGCTGATGTCGTGCCGTTCGCCAAGCCCGTCCTTCGCATCCGGGTCGCGCAGCACGACCCGGATGCCGGTGCCGCCGCTGCGACGCAGCGAGACGGCGATGAAGTCGTCGAACCCGTCGACGCCGGTGACGTACTCGTCCTCGCTCGTGACTTCGAGTGGGCGCCAGTCCTCATGTGAGGTCGAGGTCAGCGGCGCCGCCGCGACCTCGAAGTTCACCCGCCGGGCATTGTGCACGATGAGGAGCTGGCCCCCCACCGGCTCGATGTCGTACTCGACGTTCTCGCGTCGTGGCGCGACGATGCGCGGCGCGGTCAGCGGTGCTGCGGCGTCGACGAGCCGGACTTCGCTCGTGGTCCTGGACCCGATGGAGATGATGACGAACCGGTCGTCGCGAGAGCTGCCGAGCCCGACGAAGAAGCGTTCATCGGCCTCGTCGTGGACCAGGACGTCCGTCTCCGAGGGAGTGCCGAGCTCGTGGCGCCACACCTGGTGTGGCCGCCACGCCTCATCGAGCCGCGTGTAGAAGAGGTGACGCCCGTCGAGGGACCACGCGAGCGAGCCGCCCATCTGCCGGACGGCGTCATCGAGCAGTTCGCCGCTCGCGATCCGCTTGACGCGCACGTCGTAGCGTTCGTCGCCCGCGAGGTCGACGGCATACGCGAGCAGCTCGCCGCCCGGGGACACCTCGCTCGCGGCGACCGCGAAGAACGCGTGGCCGCTCGCCTCGGCATTGTGGTCAAGGAGGATCTCCTCACCCTCGGGGGGGCGCCCGTCCTCGAGGGTCGGACGGATCGGGTGAGCATCCAGCGGGACCCGCGCATAGACGGGGTACTGCTGCCCCTCGATCGTCCGGGCGTAGTACCACCACCGGTCGTGACGCGCCGGCACGGTGAGGTCCGTCTCGTTGATCCGCGAGCGGAGCTCCTCGTAGATCGTGTCGGCGAGCGGCTTGAGATCCGCCGTGCGCTCACGCGCCCATGCGTTCTCGGCGGCCAGCAGCTCGAGGAACTCCGGGGAATCCCGATCGGCCATCCAGGCGTAGGGGTCCTCGAACGTGTCGCCGTGGTAGGTCCGGGCCACGGGGTCTCGCCGCGCGATCGGTGGCTGTCGCATCCCGCGAGTCTAGATCCGCCTGTCGTCCGCCCCGCACGCCGGGATTCGATGTATAGGCGCGTCGTATGTGACGCGCCTATACATCGAATCGCAGCCGCCTCGCCAAGTTTCTATTCGCTATCGCGAGCGACCAGCGCAACATTCGTGAGACAGGGTCTCCACTTGGGTACCCCTCAACCATGTCGCGAGCCAAATCTGGTGAGCGGACACCGGCAGAGGCAAACATTCAGGTGTTGACCGGCATGGGGGCATGAG
>JAKDLQ010000053.1 GCA_030452775.1 Micrococcales bacterium
GGTCGGTGCACCACCAGTACTCGGGCAGCGTCTCGCCCTTCCAGGCGAAGACGGGCACGCCCTGCAGATCCTCTGGCGTGCCCTGGGCGCCGACGACGGCGGCCGCGGCCGCTTCGTCCTGGGTGGAGTAGATGTTGCACGACGCCCAGCGGACCTCCGCGCCGAGGGCGGTGAGGGTCTCGATGAGGACGCCGGTCTGCACGGTCATGTGCAACGATCCGGCGATGCGAGCGCCCTTGAGTGGCTGGCTCGGGGCGAACTCCTCACGGATCGACATCAGGCCGGGCATCTCGTGCTCGGCCAGGCGCAGCTGGTGGCGGCCGGCCTCGGCGAGGCTCAGGTCGGCAACCTTGTGGTCAAAGGACATGATGACGTCTCCTGGTGGGTGATGGTGTGCAGACCCGGCGCGCCCCTCTGGGCGGGTTGGCGGGTCATCACCCACGCCGGCAGGGACCCAGTCTAGCTTCTCAGGCGGGTCCGTCGGCCACCGTGGCGGAGGATCGGGAGGCGTGGTCATGCCGGTCGAGGTCCGCCTCGACGTACATGACCAGGGTCAGGCCCGGGGCTGCGGCTCGAGCTGCTGCCTCTGCGGCGTCGATCGTCGCCGCGATCTCTGTGCCCGGTGCCGCGCCCGGGACGGCCACCTTGACTCCGACGAGGACCTCCTCCGGTCCGAGGTGCAGCGTCTTCATATGGATGATCCGCAGCACGCCCGGAGCCTGCTCGATGGCCGCAACGATCGCCTCCTGGTTGCGCGGAGTGGCCGACTCACCGACGAGCAGGGACTTCATCTCGACAGCGAGGAAGATGGCGACGGCGATCAGGAGCAGGCCGATGCAGGCCGTTCCGGCGACATCGAAGACCGGGTTCTTGGTCAGAAGCGTCAGACCCACGCCGAGGAGCGCGAGGACGAGGCCGATCAGGGCCGCGAAGTCCTCCAGAAGGATGACCGGCAGTTCCGGTGCCTTGGCCGACCGGACGAACTCATTCCACTTGCGGGTGCCGCGCAAGGGGTTGCTCTCCCGGATCGCGGTGCGAAACGAGAGACTCTCCAGGACGATCGCCACGACGAGCACGACGACGGGCACCCACCACCATCGCGTGCTTCCGCCGAGGGCGTCATCGAACGGGTCGTACGCTGCGAGCGCTTGGGTCTCATGCCATTTGTGGTAGGCCTCGTAGAGGGCGAACAGTCCACCGACCGAGAAGAGCACGATCGATACGATGAAGGCGTAGACGTAGCGCTCCCGTCCGAAGCCGAAGGGATGCTCCGGAGTAGCCGCTCTCTTGGCCCGCTTCCCGCCGAGCAGCAGCAGCCCCTGGTTGCCGGAGTCGGCGACCGAGTGGATCGCCTCGGCGAGCATCGAGCTCATCCCGGTCAAGGCGAAGGCGACGAACTTGGTGACCGCGATGCCGGTATTGGCCAGGAGCGCGGCCACGACTGCCTTGGTGCCACCATCAACGGACATGGACGTCACTTTAACGATCGGGGGGTGCACCTTCCTGGACATCTCCACGGTGGCGATATGTTCCGACGATCACGGCACCACGCCTTCACCCAGACAAGTCGTACCCCTCGACCTCGATCGTCACCGCGACACGGCTGCCAGATCGCCGGCCGGGCCGGGACTTCCGTCGTAGGCGACGTCAGGTCACGGATGGTGATGCGCGTCGAGGTCGAGGCCGAGCAGCGCGTTCTCGACGACCTCTGCCATCGCCGGATGGATCCAGTACTGCCCTCGGGCCATGTCATCCACCCGGGTGCCGAACGCCATGGCCTGGATCAGTGGCTGGATGAGGCTCGAGGCCGAAGGGCCCATCAGGTGGGCGCCGAGGAGCAGCCCGGTGGCGGGGTCGGCGATGAGCTTGCAGATGCTCGTCGTGTCCTCCATGGCCCAGCCGTATGCCGTGTCGCCGTACTCTTGCAGCGCCCTGACGTACCGCACTCCCTTGGCCACGCACTCCTCCTCCGTCAGTCCGACGGTCGCGATCTGAGGGTGGCTGAAGATGGCCGATGGAACATGCGAGTGATCGAAGGAGCGCAGAAGCTCAGGGTGGGCGAGGTTGTGTGCCACGATCCGGGCCTCGGCATTGGCGACGTGCTTGAGCTGGTAGGGGGAGCTCGCATCGCCGAGTGACCAGACCCCGGCGGCCGTGGTCCGGCCGTGCCCGTCGACGACGATCCGCCCGTCCGGATGGACGTCGATGCCGACCGTCGCCAGGTCGAGGTCGGCGACCGAGGGAATGCGGCCGGTCGCGACGAGAAGCAGGTCACCCCGTGCCGCCGTCCCGTCGGACAGCTGCAGCACGATCCCGCCGTCGTCCGCGCTGGCGGCCACCGCCTGCACCTCCGAGCGGACATCCCAGCGCTGCCGCGCCAGCTCGGTGAAACGGCGGGAGATCTCGTCGTCGAGATGGCGCACCAGTTGTCGACCGCGTGCGACGACGGTGACCTGTGAGCCCAGGCCGGAGAAGATGTGCGCCATCTCCGCGGCGATGAAGCCGGCGCCGAGGATGACGAGCCGCTCCGGCACGGCGTCGATCCGCATGATCGTGTCGGAGGTGTGAAAGCGCACGCCACTCCGTGCGATGACGTCAGGGATCATCGGGTGGGCGCCGGTCGCGAGGACGATCTGGTCGGCAGTCAGCCTGGCCTCCCCGCCGTCATCGAGGGCGACGGTCAGTTCGCGCTGACCGGTGAACCGGGCGCGTCCCAGGTAGGCCGTCGTGTTGGGACCGTCGATGCGGTAGTCCCGTCCGCTCTCGGAGATGGGGTCGATCCGGCCGAAGATCCGGTCACGGATGGCCGGCCAGCGGACCTTGTCGAGTCCCGCGTCGATGCCGAATCTGGCAGCGTCGGTGATGGTGTCGGCGATGTCCGCGGTGTAGACGAACATCTTGGTCGGGATGCAGCCGACGTTGAGGCAGGTCCCGCCGAAGACCCCCGACTCGATGACGGCAACTCGCTTGTCGTCGAAGTCCGGCGTGACGAGCGAGTTCCCCGACCCGGTGCCGACGATCGCGAGGTCGTAGTGCGAAGTCACAGGTGCAGCCTATTGCCCGTGCACTCAGGCGGGCCGCTGGTCTCCCAGCAGGCGGGTGTGCGGCGAGTCTGCGGGGTCGAGGCCGTGTCCGAGGGCGAGATAGGTCGCAGCGAAATCGGTCAGTGCGACGTGCCGGGCCAGCCGCAACAGCGGCTCGGGCGACTCTGCGTCGAGGAGCGAGACGCGCACCCCGGCGTCCTCGGCCGCGGCCATCACCCGGTCGGAGAGCGGTCGTGACGCGGCGCCCTCGGGCGACAGGTCACGGAGCAGGATGAGGCGAAGCGGTGGTCGGGGCGGCGCGTCGAGGAACGGGTCGGCGAAGATGTCCTCGTCACCGCGACCGCCTCCGGTGAGCGGCCCGTCGAAGCACGCCACGATCTGGGACGCGGCATCCGGCAGGGTGCCGAAAGCCACCGGCACCCTGCCGGTCCGGCCCAGCATCGCGCTCGCGCGCCTGACGGCCACCCCTCCGAGGGGTCCCGAGCCGAGCAGGATCGGGGTCGACTCGACGATCTCGATCGCGAGGATCTTGGCCGGGTTGACAAACGACTCCGACGCCGGCCGGGCCTCCTGCGCTCGTTCGTCGAGGGCATCCGCGAGCGCCTCCCAGATCTCGGGCCGGACCGGCATCAGCCCGACGGCCTCGGCCGCCATGAGCACCGGCGTGACCTGGGCCCAGAGCGACGTGCGAGAGGATGCGCCGGAGACCGATACGGGGACGTGCAGGCCACGTGCCTGGGCGCTCACGTCGGCCAGGGGTGAGTCCGGTGCGCCGACCGTGAGGACGGAGGCTCCGCGCCGCGCCGCCTCGGCGACGAGTGACAGCGCGCCCGCGGCTCTCCCGGACTGGGAGACTGCGATGACCAGGTCCAGGGCGCCGACCCAGCCGGGAAGTGGCCCGGCCGGACACGTCTGCACGGGGATCGCGCCGCTCATCCTCGTTGCCCCTTCGAGGATGTCTGCTACCGCCGCGGATCCTCCGGCGGCAGCCACGACGATACCGCGGGGGCGCAGGTCGGCGAGACGCTCGAGACCGGCCTCTCTCGTGGAGCGGACCATCGTGCGCACGTGCGCACCGGCGCTTGCCAGGGCCTTCAGGGAGCCGCGCGTGTCGACCAGCTCGAGGGCCTGCACGTCATCGAGGCGGGCTTCATCGAACATGGCGGTGTGGTTGGGTCGGGCTTCAGTCGCCCAGCCGGCGGGCGAGGTCGACGAGCAGGACCGGCACACCGTCATCGACGCGGTAGGCGAGCGCGCAGTGGTGACAGTGCAGCTCGGCAGGCATCGCGTCGCCACCTGCCGGACCGGTCGCGTCGGTGAGGGCGCCCTTGCACTGGGGGCAGCGCAGGATCTCGCGCAGCCACGGCTCGATCGACTGGGTGCTCGACATCACTGCTCTCCTGGGTGGGCGGCATACGTGTCAGTTCGCGGCGGGGTGGCTCGGATGAGACCGAGTATCTCGTCGCGGAGTGCTTCCATCGTCTCACGGTCGGCCGCCTCGACGTTGAGCCGCAGCAGCGGTTCGGTGTTGGAGGCGCGGACGTTGAACCACCACATCGGCGAGGTGCCATCAGGGTGGCTGACGGTCAGCCCGTCGAGTTCGTCGATTGCCGCCCCGCGGTGCTGCGCCCAGCCACGGACAGCCCCGACGGCTTCGGTGATGCCCTGCACCGAGGAGTTGATCTCCCCCGAGGCGACGTAGCGCTCGAACTCTCGGGCGAGGTCTGCAAGCGGCCGGTCCTGTTCGCCGAGCGCGGCGAGGACGTGCAGAGCCGCCAGCATGCCGGTGTCGGCGAACCAGAAGTCCCGGAAATAGTAGTGGGCCGAATGCTCCCCGCCGAACACGGCACCCGTGCGTGCCATCTCGGCCTTCATGTATGAATGCCCCACTCGCGTCCGCACGGGGGTGGCGCCATGCTCCCGAATGACCTCAGGCAGGGCGACGCTCGTGATGACGTTGTGCACGACCGACACGTCCTGGTCGCCCCCGGCCCGCGCCCGGGCGATCTCCCGTGCTGCGACGAGACCGGTGATCGCACTCGGGGAGACGGGATCCCCGTCGGCATCGATGACGAAACACCGGTCGGCGTCACCATCGAAGGCCAGTCCGAGGTCGGCGTCATGCTTGCGCACGGCCACCTGGAGGTCGACGAGGTTGGCGGGTTCGAGCGGGTTGGCCTCGTGGTTGGGGAAGGACCCGTCGAGGTCGAAGTAGAGCGGGATCACGGTGAGCGGGAGCTCGGGCAGTCCGGCGGCCGTGCCAAGGACCGCCGGCACCGTGAGACCGGCCATCCCGTTGCCCGCGTCGACGACGACCCGCAGGCATCGGATGGTGCGCAGGTCGACGAGTCTTCGCAGGAAGCCCGCATAGTCACCAAGGGTGTCGCGGGACTTCAGCCTGCCGGCGCCACCGGCGGGGTCGGGCAGGCCTGAGCCTCCATCGAGCAGCCATTGCGCCAGGTCACGGATCTCGACCAGTCCCGAGTCCTGACCGACCGGTCGGGCAGCGGATCGGCACAGCTTGATGCCGTTGTAGGCGGCCGGGTTGTGGCTGGCGGTGAACATCGCCCCGGGCACGTCGAGAGCTCCGCTTGCGTGGTAGAGCCCATCGGTGGAGCAGAGCCCGATGCGGACAGCGTCAACACCTCTGGACGTGACCCCCTCGGCGAACGCCGCGCTGAGATCGGGCGACGAGCGTCGCATGTCGTGGCCGATGACGACACTGTCCTTGCCGTCCGGGATCGCCACCACCTCGGCGAAGGCCACCCCTATGGTCCGGACGACCTCGGGCGAGAGCTGCTCGGGCACCAGCCCCCGCACGTCGTAGGCCTTGATGAAGTCAGCGAGTCGGGTCACGAACAGGACCCTAGTGGGACGGGCCGCTCAGCCGTCGCGAAGGATGCGCAGATGCCCACGGCGACCCGCCTCGATGACCCCGGAGTCGGCCTCCGCGGCTGCCTGGGCGGCCGCCAGCCCTTCACCCGTAGCGATTCGGGCCTCGCGGGCGGCATGCCCGGGACGCGGCGATCGTGATCGTGATCGACCGGTCTCGCGCACCGCGTCGGCGATCGCGAGCAGGTCGTCGTCCGCGAGGGCCGGCTCGGAGTACTCGCCTCCGACGCGAATGACGTCCCATCCGCGCGGTGCGGTGAGCCGTTCGGCGTGGGCCAGGCACAGGTCGTAGGTGTGTGGCTCGGCATAGGTCGCCAGGGGACCGACGACGATGGCGCGGTCGCCGTAGGCATAGGTGAGGGTCGCGACGGCTGGACGGGCGCATCCCGTCTTCGAACATCCACGTGTCAGGCCCACGATGGGCGACTCTATCCGGCGGACTGCGCAGCACCGATGCACCACGCCGGTAGGCCTGCACCTACGCCGGTGGTCGGCGCGCTGATCACTGCCACGGGGGGTCTCAGCTGGCCGGCCGCCCTGCCTCCGGCGGGCTGGCTAGGCTGAGCTCATGACGGCGAGCGCTCCGCAGAGTCAGGGGCCAGCCCCGGGCGAGGCGGGTCGAAGCATTCGCCGCGACCGCCACGGCCGCGGGCCGCGTGGGCCGCTCGCCTGGCCGCCCGTACCGGCCATGCGCAGCCGGCGCGACCTGTTCGACGAGCATGTCCTTGATGCGGCCGCGCGCCTTGAGGCAACATGTGGGCGCGCCTTCCCCGCTGTCGAGTTCGCTGTCGAGGAGGTGCCTTCGCGGCCTCGTCCGTGGGAGCATCGCGACATCGAGCTCGGCCGTCTCCTGCCCGCGGAGGGTGGCCGGCCTGCCCGGATCGTCGTCTACCGCCGCCCGGTGGAGACTCGAGTCAGCGACCGTCGCGACATGGCCGCGCTCGTCGCCGATATCGTCACCGAGCAGGTGGCGAGCCTGCTCGGCGTCTCCCCCGAGGAGCTCGATCCCGGCTACGGCGACTGACGCTCACGAGGCACCTTCATCCGCCGGAGCCCCCTCGGACGGCAGCGACCTGGGCCGCGTCAGTTCTGGATCTGGCGCACGGGCACGGACAACGCGGTGTACGGCGCGCTCGCCAGGGGCACGCTCGACACGAGTGGCCCGTCCTTGTCGGCACCGGACACCGAGACGGCGGCTCGCACGTCCCCCGATCCAGGGGTGGGCGTGACCCAGACGCGCTCGGCGCCGTCGAGGGCAACGGATGCCCAACGGTCGGCCGCGAGCGTCACGCTCGTCTTCTTGGTCTTGGCGCCGGTACCGGTACGGACGGTCGCGGCGCCCCCCGTTGCCGAGGCGAGCATGAGGGTCCCGGTCGCCTTCGCCGAGCCGAGCCCGGGCAACACCGCTCCGGCCAGCCCGCGAATGGGGGGCGTCGCAGGGACCCAGCCGTAGTCGCCCATCCGATCACGGCCCGTCGTGGCCGCCCGCTCCGTCATCGCGGCGGCGACGATCGGCTGCCCCGAGACCAGGTGCAGGCCGTAGCCGCCAGAGCCGTCCACGGTGATCGGAACGTCCTTCGTCGAGCCGGCGGCAACCCGCACCGCGCGCAGTCCATCGGGCTGCTCGACTCGGTCGTCCCGCAGGACCCGGACCTGAACGAGCGTCTCGCGGGGTCCGGGATTGCCGACCCGAAGCGTGGTGCTGCCCTCACCTGGCATCCCGGCGATGACGAGGTCCTGCGCCGGGGCCGCGCTGGGAGTCGAGTCGTCGATGCCGCGACCGGTCGCACCCCTGATCCAGGCGTCGCTCAATACCCCGGAGACGACGCCGCCGGTCGCGATGACATGGACGACCGGCGCGGTCAGATCCGGTGCCAGGGCATCGAGCGACACCACGGTGCGCGATCGCGGAGGGATCGAGACCGTGTGCCCCTCGGCGCCCTTGACCGGGCCCCCGGCGCCGTAGATCTCGTAGGTGACACCGATGGCGTTGGCGCCGGGGTTGGTCAGGACGAGGCGCTCGGTGCGTGAGGCCCCCGCTCCCCCTCCGACCAGCCAGAGGTCCGCCGCGGGCGAGGCGCACGGGGTGAGCACCAGTCCCCGGTCGTCGTCACCAAGGTGCAGCCACGACTGAGTGGCGACCAGGCCGGGAGCGAGCGACGCCGAGCCACGCGCAATGACGGCGTCGCTGCCCGTGACCTCGCCGACCACGACCGCCCCTCGCCGCTTCGCCGAGGCGAGCGCGGCACGGGAGCCGGCCGATGCCACCGACACCGCTCCGCCGCTGGTGACCGGGGCCCGGGGCAGCGCGCTGAACGGCGCCGCCGCCACGGCGACGCGCACAGTCCCCTCGACCGTCCGCAGATCCTTCGCCCCGCTGCGCTGCTGGCCCGGGCAGACGAGGGTTGCGGCATCGACGAGGACGTCCGAGGTGGCAGGCAGCCCAGCGCGTTCGTGCGGGGCGGCGAGCTGCACCGTGCCACCCACCAGACTCGTCCCGGCCACCAGCCCCCCGGCTGCGACCGTGGCCAGGACCGTTCGGGTGAGGCTGGGCAGGGTGCTCACGTGCGCCGCCTGGATCGACGGTTGCCGAAGGGAACCGCCATGAAGACGACGAAGGCGAGCAGTGCTGCCTGCCCGATCCGCCACCACGGCTGAGCCGCCGCGAGGTCGACCTTGAGGTGTCCACCCTTGTTCGGGATGACGTAGCTTGGCTGTTCCTGCCCGGACTCGGGCTCGAGGACCCTGCCGTCGAGGGTCACGCTGGCATCACCGGACCACTGCGGTGATTCGGCGAAGACGACCATGCGCGGCTCCTTCGCCTTCGGAATCCGCGAATCGACAGCGGCATGCGGTCCCACGGTGGGCACCGCTGCGATCCAACGCCCCTTGGCATCGACGAGTCGGACCCGAGATGGGGGTGAGGCGTCGCCGGCCGCGCCGGGAGCACTCGGGATCGGCTGGACCTTCCAGAGGATCCCGTGCGCACTCGTCCCGAGACGGCTCAGTCCGTCGGACGCATCGAGACGCCGGGCGAGCGGGCTGTCCGCGGTGGCCTTGACCTGCACGAAGGCCACTGCGAAGCGGGCCACGGCGGTGGCGCCGGGTGCTGTCGAACCACGCCCGCCGACCAGGGAGGCCACCGCCTGCACGAGCGCCGCGTCGTCGATCGTGGTGTCGTCGATCGTGGTGTGACGGTCGAGGTCACGGAGCAACTCGCCAGGCTCCTCGCCGACGAGCTGGAAGTCGACGACGGTGTCGGACGGGTTGAGCAGGAGCATGCGGTTGCTGAGCGGTCCCGTCGCCTGCTCGACGGCGACAGCCGGGAGCATGGCCTTGCCGACGGTGAGAGAGGTCCCGATCCCAGTCCACCCCCAACGGACGGTGATGGCCAAGACGGGGAGCACGGCGAGCACGACGACGGTGATCGCCCCGACGAAGGACCAGCGCCGGTAGGGACGGTGGATGAGCCGGAGCACGGCCCGGCTACCGACGAGCAGTCCGATGAGGATGCCGGCGAACCAGACATCGGTGCCGAGACCCACCCACAGATGGGCTGGTGCCGACACACCGACCGCGGTCTCGGCCGACCCGAGGACGACGCGTGAGGACGTCAACGCGATCGCCAAGCCGGTGATCGCGAGAAGTGCTCCGGCGGCGAGACCGACGGACTCGGCGCGACTGGTGGCCCGGACCATGTAGCCGGCGAGGCCGAGGACGACGACGGGCGCCAGAGCCCAGGCCCAGGCCCCCATGCCGGCCTCGGGGATGCCGAGGAGTGGCTGCCACGGGGGCGGAGCCGGGGACGTCGACACGAGCCCGGGACCGGAGAGCAGCAGCCGCCAGTCCTCGACGAAACGCAGCAGCCAGGGACCGAGCAGCGCAGCGGGGACGACGAGCAGGACGAGGCCGCGCAAGCGGCGGGTGCCCGGACCGATGACGATCATGACCAGGGCGGCGATCGCGGTCAACGCGAGCAAGGGAGGTGCGACCGACCCGAGGACGGCGGCGGCGAGGGCAGTCGCGAAGGCGCCGGTGTAGGTGCCGTCCCTGCGGGCAGCCAGCACGAAGCCGGCCAGCACGAGCGGCAGCAGCACGTGCGCGACAACGGCCGTGACCCGGCCGTGCGACACGCCCACGGTGACGACCGCGCCGACGCCCCATCCCAGGGCGGCGATCGCTCGCGCCACGCGCGAGGAGGTCGCCACCCGGCCCGCGAGATAGGCGAACCAGGCCGACAGGACCGGCGCGAGGAAGAGCAGCCACGCGATGGTCACCCCCGCCGGGGAGCGGCTCTCGGCGACACCCGGGAGCCGCTCGGCCAGCCAGGTGACCCCGGAGAGCACGGCGAGATAGGGACCTGAGTCGGCTCCGGTGCCGAGCCCGGAGCCGTGCCAGGCGTCACGGAAGGCGTGCCAGAGCCCGTCGGAGCCGGTGGACACGGCACGCAGCTGGCCACCGGCGACCCCGGTGTGGGAGACGGACAGTGCCCCGGCGCGGATGGCGACCCGCCACGCCGCCAGCGTGGCCGCGAGGGTCGCGACGACCGCGAGGAAACCGGGATGTGTGATGATCCGGTGCGGCAGCGACGCGGGCAGGACGTGCAGCGACTCGGACTCCTCGGCCAACGGGCCGCTCTCGCTCAGCGCGTTCGCCGCGCGTTGCGGTCGCGTGCGTTCGGGGGTGATGGCGTCCTGGATGTGATCGATGGTCGTGCGGGCCGCGGCACCGGGCGTCACGAACAGGGTGGCCAGATCGCTGCGGCGTAGCCGCTTGATGCGGCGCGCGCGCCACCGGGCGCGCTGGATCGCCACCGGGTGGATCAGCACGGCGATGTCGGCGAGTTCTCGCCACGCCTGACGGGGCCTCTTGGCCAGGAGCAGCGTCGCGGATGAGACGAGCGCGGACAGCGCCATCCAGATCGCGAGGAACGGCGCGGCGAGCGGCGAACAGCGGGCGAGGGCGACCTGACGTGCCCCGAGACGGGTCCGGCGCTCGATCTCGGCGGGCCGGGGCCCGCCGGGACGTTCGCCATCGAGGCGCGCCGAGGCGTCGCGCACGACCGCCCCGGGGACGACGATGACGCGGTGCCCGGCGAGCTGGGCGCGCCACCCGAAGTCGAGGTCGGCCCCGTAGTGGACGAAGCTGGGGTCGAAGCCACCCAGCTCGGCATACACGCCGCGGCGCACGAGCATCCCGTTCGTCGTGACCGCGAGGACGTCGGTGCGCCCGTCGTGCTGTCCCTGATCCGGTTCCCCTCGTAGCGGCGAGGCGATCTGGCGGCCTGTGCGCGTGATCTGGACCCCGAGTTCGACCAGCAGGTGAGGGTCCTCCCAGCTGACGATCTTTGGTCCGGCGACACCGACTGACGGTGAACGCCGGACCGCCTCGATGAGACGTGCGAGCGCCGTCGGCTCGGCCGCGGAGTCGTCGTGCAGCACCCACACCCACTCGCCAGGGGCAGCCGAACCAAGCCGGCAGATGCCTTGGTCGATGGCGACGGCGGTCGGCGCGACCTCGTCGAGACTGGCCACGCTCACATCGGGCACCGCTCGGCGCACCGCCTGATGGGCGGTCGCGATGGCAGCCGACGAGTCGGTGCTCGCGACGTCGACGACCACGAGCCGGTCGGGCGGCCTCGTCTGGGTGGCGAGTGCGTCGAGGCACTCGGCGAGCCACCG
>JAKDLQ010000054.1 GCA_030452775.1 Micrococcales bacterium
CCACGGACAGGTCGTGCGAGATGAACATGTAGGTCAGGTGGAACTCCTCCTGCAGGTCGATGAGCAGGTTGATGACCTGGGCCTGGATCGACACGTCGAGAGCCGACACCGGCTCATCGCACATGACGAGCTTCGGACGCAGTGCGAGTGCGCGCGCGACCCCGATCCGTTGCCGCTGGCCGCCGGAGAAGTCCGCCGGGAAGCGGTTGTAGTGCTCGGGGTTGAGCCCCACCACCTCCATCAGCTCCTGGACCTGACGCTTGCGGTCCGCCCGCGATCCGAGGCCGTGGATGACGAAGGGGTCCGCGATGATCGAGCCCACCCGCCGTCGCGGATTGAGCGACCCGTACGGGTCCTGGAAGATCATCTGGACCTCCCGGCGGACCGCCCGCATCTCCTTGCGGTCCAGGTGGGTGATGTCGGCGCCGTTGAAGGTGACCGTGCCGCCGGACAGGTCGTAGAGCCGGGCGAGGCACCGCGCCAGCGTCGACTTCCCGCAGCCGGTCTCGCCGACCAGTCCCAGAGTCTCGCCCGGCTGGATGTCGAGGGTGACGTCATCGACGGCGTACACGTAGTTTCGCTGGCGGCTCCAGGCGGAGGCTGCTCCGGCGTCGAACGTCTTCGTCACCGACTCGGCTTGGAGCAAAGGCGCGCTCATGCTGACGAACTCCGTTCTGCAGGACGCTTGGCGTCGTGGGGCAGCCAGCACGCGGACAGGTGGTCCGAGTCCCCGGCGACACTCTCCAACGGTGGCCGCTCCACCCAGCAGCGGTCGAAGACGTAGGGGCACCGCGGCGCGAAGGGGCAGCCCTTGGGCAGGTCGATGAGCGAGGGCGGGGCCCCCATGATGGGGGTGAGCCGCGCCCGGCCCGATCCTTGGGCGGGGAGCGAGTCGAGCATACCCTCCGTGTACGGGTTGTGGTACTGGTAGAAAAGGGTGCGCCGGGGTGCTCGCTCCATCACCGAACCGGCATACATGACCACGACGTCCTCCGACATCTCGGCCACGACCCCGAGATCGTGGGTGATGATGACGATCGCCGCCCCGAACTCCTGCTGCAGCTTCGCCATCACCTCCAGCACCTGGGCCTGGACCGTGACGTCGAGCGCGGTCGTCGGCTCGTCGGCGATGAGTAGGGCCGGATCGAGTGACATGGCCATCGCGATCATGACCCGTTGGCGCATCCCGCCGGAGAACTGGTGCGGGTAGTCGTCGATCCGCTGCGCGGCGTGCGGGATCCCGACCGCGCCGAGCAGCTGCGCGGCCCGGTCTCGCGCCCACTCCTTGGACCGGGAGTGATCGTGTGCCCGGATCATCTCGACGATCTGCCACCCGACCGGATAGTAGGGATGCAGGCTCGAGAGGGGGTCCTGGAAGATCATCCCGATCCGGGCCCCCCGGATGTGCCGCAGCACGTCCGGGGCGGCTCCGAGGAGCTCGACGCCGTCGAACCGGGCCGAGCCGGTGATGTGGGCGCCGCGCACCAGGCCGGTGATGGCCTGGGTCGAGACACTCTTGCCCGACCCGGACTCCCCGACGATGGCGAGCGTCTCACCCTGCTCGACGTGGAAGGAGAGTCCGTTGACCGCATGGACGATGCCGTCCGGAGTGTTGAACGCCACGGTGAGGTCTTGCACCTCGAGTAGTGCCATGACGTGCCTCCGTCTCCTCAGCCACCCTGCTTGCCGGCGCTGAGCCAGACGTTGGTGGGGTCGAAGTTCTGGATTTGCGGGACGTAGACCGCGTTATTCACCTGATCGGCGTGATAGTTGGGTTGTTTCGGGTTCGTCAGCGGGAAGAACGGCGCGTCCTCCATGACCTGCTGGTCGGCCTCTGCCCACAGCTTGGCGGCCTCGTCCTTGGTGGTCGCGACCGCGGCCTCGGAGATCAGCTTGTTGGCCGCGGGGCTGTCGTAGAGGCCGAAGTTGCTGCCGATCGGCGGGAAGGAGGGCTTGCCGGAGAAGAGCGGGTTGAAGAAGGACAACGCCGCATCGCCGTACCAGTCGGCGCCCCAGCCGGCGATCGACAGGTCCCACACGCCGCGCTTGGCGGCCGAGGGCACCTGCAGGTACTTCGTGTAGAAGTCCGCGTTGGGCGAGGGCACCCCGACGACCTTGATGCCGGCCTTGGACAGGTCCTGCTGCAGGGTCTGGTAGGTCTTGCTCGAGCCCTCGGACTTGTTGCGGTAGAGGATCTTGAGCGTGAGATTGGCGTGGCCGGCGTCGGCCAGCATCGACTTGGCCTTGTCCGGGTCGTAGGGATAAAGGTCGAAGTTCTTCTCGCCGCCGACGATCGAGGGCGGCAGCACGTGGGTCAGCGGCGGGTTGAGGGTCGGCCCGCCGAGGACCTGCAGGATGTTGGCGCGGTTGATGGCGTAGGACAGCGCCTGGCGGACCTTGACGTCCTTGAGGGCGGCGCCGTTCGATGGGGATGCGGTGTTGAACACGACGTAGGGGTTCGATGAGGCCGTGTCGCCGAGGTTGAGGTTCGGGTCCTTCTTGGCGATCAGGGCCGGCAGCTGCGACGGGGGTGGGAAAGCGTCCCACTCCATGTCGGCGCCCGGGGTGCCGGTCTGCAGCTGCTGCTGGACCGAGTCCTGGGTGCCGGTCTGGTTGATGTCGATCGTGTCGACGTAGGCCTTGCGGACCGGGTCCGACTCGGCCTTCCAGGCCGGGTTGCGGCTGAACTTGATCGACTTGGTCGGGTTGTAGCTGTCGATCTGGTACGGCCCGTCCGACAGCGTGTTCTGGGCGAACTCGGAACTGGCCGGCACGTACTTCTCGAACTCCTTCGGCGCCGGGGAGAAGGCCGGCAGCGTGAGCATGTCCACGAAGTAGGACGCCGGGTGGACGAGCTTGAACTCCACGGTCAGGTCATCCTTGGCCACGACCCCGGGCAGCGGGGTCTTGTTCATGTAGTCGGCCATCGCCGAAGCGGTCGGCTTGACCTTGGCGAAGCCGTCACAGTAGGACTGGAATCCGACGATGAGCGTCTGGAAGTTGGGCAGGCCGCCGTAGGGCTGGGCCGGATTGCAGGTGCGCTTGATGCCACGGACGGCGTCCGCCGCGGTCACCTGCCGAGCCGGCTCGGTGTTCCACTGGGCGCCCTCGCGCAGCTTGATGGTGTAGGTCTTGCCGTCAGCGCTGATCCCTGAGCCCTCGGTCGGCAACTCCGTCGCGAGGTCGGGCACCGCGGTGGTCTCCTGACCGGGTGTGGCGGGGTAGGTGAACAGCTGACGGCTCCACATCCGCAGGCCGAGGTAGCCGATGGTGTAGTAGCTGATGTTGGGGTCCATGTAGTCGACGTCCCCGGAGCCGAGCATGTTCAGCGTGCCGCCCTTGACCGCTTCGCCCTCGCCACCGGTGGCTCCGGGCGAGCCCCCGGTGCCAGACGTGGAACTGCATGCTCCGAGAATCCGGCTGCCCCGTTTAATCGGGGCGGGGGCCGCGCCGGGGGCCGCCGCGACGGTGGTCTTGTGTCGTGATGCCATCAGGTCCCTCCTTGGTTGCCTCACGAGCCACCCGGTCCGCGAGATGAATCGACTACTGCGTGGTGATGACCGTGCTGACCCTATGGCGGCATCCGGTCCGCCGGGTGACTCCCGCTCGGGTTGTTACCGAACCGCAAGGTTGCCGCCACCAGGCGGCCCTAAACATGACCGTCTGGTGACATTATGTGCCCCGGCTGGCCCCGATGCCGGGCGGCCGGGAGACACTGGGCAGGTGACCCGGAGAGTTCTGCTCGTCGAGGACGACGCGCGAGTGCGCCGCGTGCTGCGCCTCGCCCTCGAGGACGAGGGCTTCGAGGTAGCCGAGGCGGCTACGGGAGGGCAGGGGCTCGAGGTCACCCACCTGACAGGTCCCGACGTGGTGCTGCTCGACCTCATGCTCCCCGACACCGATGGCTTCGCCGTCTGCCGCGAGCTGCGCAAGGCCAGCAACGTCCCGGTCATCATGGTCACGGCTCGCACCGACAGCCACGACGTCGTGGGGGGTCTCGAGGCTGGAGCCGACGACTACGTGACGAAACCCCTGGTCGCGAAGGAGCTCACGGCGAGGATCCGGGCCCTGCTGCGCCGGGTCGAGCCGGCCGCGGACCGCAGACCTCGGCGGGTCGAGTTCGGGGATCTGTCCGTCGGCCTCGACGACGGTGTCGTCACGCTCGGTGAGCGTTCAGTGGCGCTGACCCGCACCGAGTTTCGCCTGCTCGTCGAACTCGCCAGCGCCGACGGGCAGATCTGCAGCCGGGAGCAACTGCTCGATCGCGTCTGGGGATACGGCTACTTCGGTGACAGTCGTCTCGTCGACGTCCACATCCGGCGGCTGCGTACGAAGGTGGAGAAGGATCCGAACAGCCCGCGGCACGTGGTGACGGCGCGGGGGCTCGGCTACCGCCTCAGCGCCTAGTGAGCACAACAACCGGCTCCGGATGGCTCCCTCGTCTGATCCGCCCCGGCATTCGGGGACGGATGGCAATGACCTTCGGCCTTCTCGCGGGCGGGCTGTCCGTCCTGCTTGCGGTCGCCGCCTGGATCATCGTTTCTCAGAATCTCACCAGCGAGCACGAGTCCGAAGCCGCCCTACAGGCGGCGCTCAACCGGTCGACCGTGCAGTCGTCCCTCGATGAGGGGCGGACCGGGATTGAGACCGCTCTGCCGAATCCAGTGAGAGGTGGAGCCGCGCTCGTCTTGCAGGACGCGAACTGGCGGTCGACCGCACCGCAGTTCGGGCCGAGCGGGCTGCCCCCGGGTATGGCAGCGAAGGTGATCCAGGGCGCGCGGATGGTCGATGGGGTGACGGTCGCGGGCGTAACCTACACCGTCGCTGGCCTGCCCCTCCAACCTCCTGGAGCCGCCTATTTCGAGTGGACCCCGACAGACGCCCTCACCCGCACCCTCGAGCTCCTTGCCGCCGGGCTTGTCGTCTCGGCGCTGGTCACGGTGGCTCTCGGTGTCCTGCTCGGACGCTTGGCGACGCGGCTGGCGCTCCGCCCCCTGACCGAGCTCGTTCAGGTCGCCGGGCGGGTCGCGGCGGGCGACCTCGGTGCGCGCCTGCCGACGAGCGCCGATCCGGACGTGCATGCCCTCGCGACCTCCTTCAACGCGACGATCGACCAGTTGCAACGCCGGGTCGCGACCGATGCCCGCTTCGCGCTCGATGTGAGTCATGAACTGCGTACGCCACTGACGACGATGCTCAACTCGGTCCAGGTGATCAGGAACAGACGTGACGAGTTGCCGGTCGCCGTCCGAGAGCCGCTCGACCTGCTCACGGCCGACGTCGAGCGCTTCCGCGTCCTCGTCGTCGACCTCCTCGAGTTCTCCAGGGACGACGCGGGCGACCGGCTGCAGCCCGAGGACGTCGTCATCGCCGACCTCGTGCGGTATGCCGCTGACCACGCCGCCGGGCGGCCGATCACCCAGGTGGACGACACCGCAAGGGGCGTGGTGATGGGCGTCGAGAAGCATCGCATGGAGCGGGTGATCACCAACCTCGTCGACAACGCGGAGGCGCACGGCGGAGGCTGCGTCGACGTCCACGTCAGCCGCGTGCTCGACGGCCACGGCCACGACATCGTCCGAATTCTCGTCGATGATACAGGCCCGGGCATCCCCGAGGCGGATCGGCAACGGATCTTCGACCGCTTCGCGCGTGGCGACGCCAGCGGGTCGCCCCGCAGGCGTGAGACCGGGACCGGCCTCGGGCTCGCGATCGTCGAGCGGCATGTCGCGCTGCACGGTGGGCGGGTCTCGGTCGAGGACAACGCCGAGGGTGGTGCTCGGTTCGTGGTTGAGCTACCGGTCTCTGGACCGCGACCGTCAAGACGTGACCGAGCATGAGGTTGAGCGAGTGAGTGGGGTTGCGAGTGAGGTTGAACCCGGCGATGGTGTGAACCTGGGTCTGCCCCGTGCGGCAGGGCGGGGTGACACCCGGCGCGCAAACGGGCAGGCTGAGGGGATGCTGCGTCAGCGACTTCCCGTGCGACCCGTGTCGGTCGGCGAGCTCGACGATGCGCTGGCGTTGTGCGCGACCGACCGCGCCGCCAACGTCTTTCTCGCCGCGCGGATCATCGACGGTGCGGTCCGGCAGCATCCCGGCTCGCTGCTCGGTCACTATCGCGGTGGCCTGCTCGCCGGCCTGGCCTGGGTGGCGGCAAATGTCGTCCCGGTCGGGCTCGGCGAGGATGGTGCCGCGGCGATCGCCCAGCGTATCAACCGCCTGAGGCGGGGGAGCGCGTCGATCTTCGGTGCCAGCGACCAGGTGATGATGCTCTGGGAACATCTGTCGCCCACGTGGGGACCCCCACGCTCGATGCGGGGGCATCAGCCGCTCATGGTGACCAGGACGCGTCCCAGCACGCTGGGTCTGGCGCGGGACCCGCGGGTACGCCCGGCCGGTCTCGACGAGGTCGACATGGTGCTCCCCGCCGCCTCCCAGATGTTTACCGAGGAGATCGGTTATCCGCCCTACCAGGGTTCGGACCGGAGCTATCGGTCCGGGGTGATCTCCCTCATCCGACGGGGGCACACGTTCGTGCGGGTCGATGACGGTGAGGTCGTGTTCAAGGCCGACATCGGTTCGCTCGGGCTCGGCTGCGCCCAGGTGCAGGGCGTGTGGGTGCATCCGCGACTGCGGGGTCGGGGTATGGCCGTCCCGGCCATGGCGGCGGTGGTCGAACTGATCCTCGATGGTCCGGCCGACGAGGTCACGCTCTATGTCAACGACTACAACGCCCCGGCTCGTGCGGCCTACGTCCACTGTGGCTTCCACGAGGTCGGCTCGTTCAGCACCATTCTGCTGTGAAGGTCTGCGGTCCCTAGGCTGGATCGATGGTGAGAGAGCTCGAGGAGATCGACCGTGCCGCCGATGGTTCCGGGATCGGCAAGGACGGGATCGGCAAGGACGGGATCGGCAAGGACGGGATCGGCAAGGACGGGATCGGCAAGGACGGGCTGGCGCTGGTCGGGATCTTCCTCGTGTCGGGCATCATGCACGTCGTCAGGCCGAGGCCCTACGAGGCCATCGTCCCAAGGATGCTGCCAGCGCGCCGAGCCGTGGTCTACATCTCCGGCGCGGCCGAGGTGGCCTGCGCCGCAGGACTGCTCATCCCGCGCAGCCGCCGAGTGGCCGGGCTCGCCTCGGTCGCCCTGCTCGTATCCGTCTTCCCGGCCAACATCACGATGGTCGGGCAGGCCAAGCGGCGGCTCGATCGCGACCCGGGCGACCCTCGCCGTCGTGCCTATCTGGCCGCCACCGTCGCGCGGCTGCCGATGCAGTGGCCCATGATCCGGGCCGCGCTCCGCGCCGGCCGGCCGCCCCGCTGACCGGCGACACACCGAGCAGTGTGCGACTGCGCGGGTTATTACCAGGTGGAGATGTGCAGTGCTCGGTGCGTTGCCGCGCTCGCCTCGGCCGGAACGCACGGGCGCCGATATCCTTCCGGGGTCCAGCTCAATTCTGCCAAGGAGTCCCCGGTGATCCTGCACATGTCGTCCCTGTTCCTGCGCACCCTGCGTGAGGACCCGGTGGACGCCGACGTTCCGAGTCATCGACTCCTCGTGCGGGCCGGCTTCGTCCGGCGCACCAGCCCGGGCATCTACGCGTGGCTGCCCCTCGGTCTGCGCGTGCTGCGCAACGTCGAGCGGATCGTTCGTGAGGAGATGGACCGGATCGGCGCCCAGGAGCTGATCTTCCCCGCACTGCTGCCGCGCGAACCCTACGAGCAGACCGGCCGGTGGAGCGAGTACGGCGACAACGTCTTCCGTCTCAAGGACCGCAAGGGCGCTGACTACCTGCTCGGGCCGACACATGAGGAGATGTTCACCCTCGCGGTCAAGGACATGTTCAGCTCCTACAAGGACCTGCCGCTCGCGCTCTACCAGATCCAGACGAAGTACCGCGACGAGGTGAGACCGCGGGCCGGGGTGCTGCGCGGGCGTGAATTCGTCATGAAGGACAGCTACTCCTTCAACGTAGACGCCGCCGGACTCGACGCCGCCTACCAGGCCCACCGGGATGCCTATGTCCGCATCTTCGACCGGCTCGGCTTCGACTACGTCATCGTCCAGGCCACCTCCGGCGCGATGGGCGGCAGCCGGAGCGAGGAGTTCCTCGCGACGGCCGAGAACGGCGAGGACACCTACGTGCGCACGGTCGACGGATCGTATGCCGCCAACGTCGAGGCCGTCACCGTCCCCCAGGCTCCGCCGGTTGACTACGCCGACATCCCGGCCGCGCATGTCGAGGACACGCCGGATACTCCCACCATCGAGACCCTCGTCTCGGTCGCCAACGTCCGCCATCCGCGGGCGGACGGGCGGCAGTGGACCGCGGCCGACACCCTCAAGAACGTCATCGTCATGCTCGCGTTGCCCGACGGCACCCGCGAGCCGCTCGCGATCGGCCTGCCCGGTGACCGCGACGTCGACCTCAAACGGCTCGAGGCGCAGGTGGCCCCGGCCGCGGTAGAGGCCTTCGAGGAGAAGGACTTCGCCGCGTATCCCAGGCTCGTCAAGGGCTACATCGGCCCGGGTGGGCTGGGGGAGCAGGGGACGAGCGCGATCCGCTATCTGCTCGACCCGCGCGTCGCGGTCGGGTCAGCGTGGGTCACGGGCGCCAACGAGCCGGGCAGGCATGTCTTCGATCTCGTCTACGGCCGGGACTTCGAGGCGGACGGCACGATCCAGGCCGCCGAGATCCGCGACGGTGACGATGCCCCGGACGGCTCCGGTCCGCTCGTGGCGGCGCGCGGTATCGAGATGGGACACATCTTCCAGCTCGGCACCAAGTACGCCGAAGCCCTCGACCTCAAGGTCCTCGACCAGCACGGCAAGCTCGTCACCGTCACCATGGGCTCCTACGGTGTCGGCGTCTCGCGGGCAGTCGGCTGCGTCGCCGAGGGCAACCACGACGACGCGGGCCTGATCTGGCCGCGCGAGCTGTCGCCAGTCGATGTCCACATCGTCGCCACCGGCAAGGACGAGGCCGTCCACGCCAAGGCCGAGCAGATCGCGAGCGCACTCGACGCTCAGGGGATCTCGTCGATCGTCGATGATCGATGGCAGGCGAGCCCAGGCGTGAAGTTCAAGGACGCGGAGCTCATCGGCGTGCCGACGATCGTCGTCGTCGGCAAGGGGCTGGCCGCCGGCGTCATCGAGATCAAGGATCGCCGCAGCGGGGAGCGTCGCGAGGTCCCGGTCGATCAGATCGTGACCGCCGTCGTCGCAGAGGTGCGAAGCGTGTGACGCCCGCGGTCCGGGGAGTCATCTTCGACTGGAGCGGCACCATCACCCCCTGGCACGAGATCGACGTGCGCGCCCAGTGGACGGCCTTCGCCGACGGCGCCGGCACTATCGCCTGCGCGCGTGATGACCTCGCCTCCGCGTTGTATGCCGCTGAGGCCGCCGTCTGGGAACGCGGGCGCCTGCACGGGGTGAGCGCCCGCCTGCCCGAGGTCCTCGAAGCCTGCGGGCTCACCGAGGACGACCCGCGGACGCGGGCCGGCACGGCGGCATACCGCAGATTCTGGGAGCCGCACACGCTCACCCACCCGGCGATCCGGCCGTTGTGGGAGTCGCTGCGCCGCGACGGGATCCGCATCGGCGTCCTGTCCAACACCCTGTGGGACCGCGAGTGGCACCGGAGCATCTTCGAGCGGGACGACGTGCTCGACCTCATCGACGCCGATGTCTACTCGAGCGAGACGCCGTGGGTCAAGCCGATGGCGCCGATCTTCGCCCACGCGGCGCGGACGCTCGGTGTGCCACCCGAGGAGTGCGCCTATGTGGGAGACCGTTCCTATGAGGACGTCCACGGCCCGCAGCAGGTCGGCATGCGCGCCATCTGGATCCCGCACTCCGACATCCCGCTCGACCAGCAGGTCTCGCACGAGGCGGTTCCGGACGCGGTCGCCGAGCAGCGGTCCGACATCGGCGACATCGTGGCGCGCTGGAACGACACCTCCGGATGAGCGACCCGACGCTCGCCACGCTGGCGCTGCTCGCGCTCGCGGCGTTCGCGGCCGGGTGGATCGATGCGGTCGTCGGTGGCGGCGGTCTCATCCAGCTGCCCGCACTCCTGATCGGCCTCCCCGGGGCGACACCGGCCCAGCTGCTCGCGACGAACAAGTTCGGCTCGATCTTCGGGACCGCGACGAGTTCGGTCACCTACTACCGGAGGGTTCGCCCGGACCTGCACACGGCACTGCCGATGGCGGCGATCGCCTATGTCGGCGCGATCGGCGGGGCGCTCATCGGGCTGCACATCCCCAAGTCGCTCTTCGACCCCGTCATCCTCGTGCTCCTCGTGGCGGTCGGTGCCTACACGCTCCTCAAGCCGGATCTCGGGCATGCGTCGATCATCCGGTTCCATGGCTCCAAGCACATCGTGCTGGCCGTGCTCACCGGCCTCGTCATCGGGGTCTACGACGGCGCCCTGGGGCCGGGCACCGGGTCGTTCCTCGTGTTCGCCCTCGTCGGGCTGCTCGGCTACAGCTTCCTCCAGGCCAGCGCCAAGGCCAAGATCGCCAACTTCGCCACGAACCTCGGCGCGCTCACCGTCTTCGCGACGACGGGTCATGTCCTGATCAAGGTCGGTCTCGTCATCGCCGCCACCAATCTCGTCGGCGGCTACATCGGGGCCCGGACCGCGGTGGCCAAGGGCAGCGGCTTCGTCCGGGCACTCTTCGTCCTCATCGTCTCGGCCTTCATCGTGAGGATCGGCGGGAGCCTGCTCGGCTGGTGGACCTGACCGCGCCGCTGGGCCGGACCCGTGGTGACGGAGGCAGGACCCAGGTGCCGGAAGGGTGACGGGAGCGGTCTGTGCCGAGGGGCGTGATCTGTATCGATGGTGGCGTTGTGCCGTGGTCGCCGGAACATATCGCCTCCGTCGCGACATGGCGCCCACACGGACCGGCCCCGCTCGGCCGCTCACTGTCACTCCAGCGCAGCGTCACTCGGGGTGGGCAGGGCGAGCGCGCGGGCCAGCTGCGCCGGGCTCGTCACCGGCGCATCACAGACGAAGCCCCGGCAGACGTATGCCGCCGAGCTGGCACCCACGAGCGGACGCCCTGCCAACAGTGGCTGGCCGGGCTCGTCCGGAGCGCCGTGTGCGAGGACGAGCCCCGGGCTCGTGGATCGCCGCGCCAGCGAGGCGAGATGCTCTGCGACAGCGTCGGACCCGACGATCGCCACCTGCAGCGGACCGGCCTCGAGCGCCTCGGCCACCGCGAGGGCCCAGCCGGCAAAGCGCGGGTCCTGACGAGCGATCGACCCCACGGCCGCGATGGCCGATCGGCCCGCCTCGAGGTGGCGGGGAGATCCGGTGAGTGCTCCGTAGGTGACGAGCGCCCCTGCCAGCGATGCCTGGCCCGAAGGTTCCGCGGTGTCGGTGTCGCCCCGCGGGCGCAGGTAGAGCTCCTCGGCGTCGTGGGCGGTGTCGTGGAAGCCTCCGTCGTCAGCCCCGAAGCGCTCGATGGCCGCGTCGAGGAGG
>JAKDLQ010000329.1 GCA_030452775.1 Micrococcales bacterium
CGGGTCAGGGTGGGAGGACTCCGGCGGGTCAGGGTGGGAGGTGTCCGGCACGTCAGGCCTTCGGCCCGCCCGCGACGTAGATGACCTGGCCCGAGACGAAGCCCGCCTCCTCGCTGACGAGGAAGGAGGCCGTGGCGGCGATGTCCTCGGGCTGGCCCACTCGCCCGACCGGGATCTCCTTGGCCTCGTCCTCGAGGAACTGCTCGAAGGTGATCCCCCTGCGTTCCGCCGTCGCCTTGGTCATGTCCGTGGCGATGAAGCCGGGCGCGATGGCGTTGGCGGTCACGCCGAACCGGCCGAGCTCGATGGCCAGAGTCTTGGTGAAGCCCTGCAGGCCGGCCTTGGCCGCCGAGTAGTTGGCCTGGCCCCGGTTGCCGAGGGCCGAGGTGGAGGACAGGTTGACGATGCGTCCCCAACCGGCCTCGGTCATGTGCTTCTGCGCGGCGCGGGACATGAGGAAGGAGCCACGCAGGTGCACCCCCATGACGGCGTCCCAGTCGTCGACGCTCATCTTGAACAGCATGTTGTCGCGGATGATCCCGGCGTTGTTGACCAGCACGGTCGGGGCGCCGAGCTCGGCGGCCACGCGGGCCACCGCGGCCTCGCATCCGGCTTCGTCCGAGACGTCGACGCCGACGCCGAGGGCCCTGCCGCCGGCGTCCTCGATCTGCGAGACGACGGCGGCGCAGGCGGTTTCGTCGAGGTCGAGGACGGCGACCGCGAAGCCGTCCGTGGCAAGGCGCTTCGCCACGGCGGCGCCGATGCCGCGGGCGGCTCCGGTGACGATGGCGGTGCGGGGGTCGGTCATGTTCTCTCCTCGGGTGTGGGGTCGGTCATCGGTTCGTCGCGTGCGGTCAGGTCTCAAGTCTCTGCTGGATGCGGTTCATCCCGCCGATCCAGGCGTCTGGGTCGGCAGCACGTCCGGCGTAGTATCCGCCGACACTCGGGTACGGGAGGATGTGCACGGCATCGCCCTGGATTCCCTCCCAGACGGCGTCGGCCACCTCGTCGGGCGTGAGGGTGCCGTCACGGGTGAGCAGGTCCCGCAGCGGCCCGGCCGTTTCGAGGATGCGGGTCTGGACACCGAGCGGGCAGACCGCCTGGACGACGATGCCGCGGTGTCGATAGGTCGCGGCCAGCCATTCGGCGAGAGCGACCGACCCGTGCTTGGTCACCGAATAGGGCAGGTCGCCGAGCATGGTCAGCAGGCCCGCCGCGGACGCGGTGAGGACGAGGCGGCCACCGCCTGCGGCCAGCCAGATCGGTACGAGCCGCCGGGCAGCGCGGACCTGGGACAGGAGGTTGACCTCGAGCGTCCTGGCCCAGTCCGCATCGCTCGCCTCGAGCCCGTGGCCCGAGGGGATGCCGGCGTTGGCGACGAAGAGGTCGATCGTGCCGAGATGGCCCAGCGCCGACGTCACGAGCGCGTCGATGCCCTCGCTGCTCGCCGCGTCACCCGCCACGGCGATCGCGCCGATCTCGCCGGCGGCAGCCTCGAGCACGCTGGCATCGATATCGCCGATCACCACCGTCATGCCCTCGCGCACGAGGCGGGCCGCGACGGCACGGCCGATCCCCCGCGC
>JAKDLQ010000055.1 GCA_030452775.1 Micrococcales bacterium
TATGCGCACCTGACCCACCCCAACCCTCGCTGCATCGGGTCCGTTCGTGGATACCTTGCGGCGATGACGGCATGAGGTTTGAGTGTTTAGAGAGATAGGCTGGGTCCCTCACGCCCATGATCGTTTGGCGGAAGATCATGCTGGGCCACGCCGAAGTTCAGCCAGAGCAGTCCACCGCGATCGCAAGGGCAGCGTAGATCTCCCGCATGCGAGTCTCGGCGACCCGCCCCAGCCGTTGGACAAGGATGGCTATCGAGATGCTCTCGATCGCGTCGAGGTTGACCGCCGAGCGAAGCGGCACCGGATCGTTGCCGGGTTCGAGCACGACTTCGCTGGCGAGTCCTCGAATGATCGTGGTGCAGGGAGCAATGAGCGCGCGGCGATGGCGTGGGATGACGACGTCGCGAGACAGCACCACGACTGGTCGGCGACCGATCTCTGCCATCTCGCACCACCACAGTTCCCCACGAGCGGGGACGGCGGTCACGAGGCGGCAACCGCTTGTCGGAACGAGGCCAGGTCTCCCCACTCGTCCGGCTCATCGAGCGGGTGCTGGTCATAGGCGGCGTAGCTCGCGTCCACTTCGGCGGATCGGTGACGCGCCAGCAGCACGGCGAGGGCCTCGTCCACCAGCGCTGCGTCTGTGGACCCGGACCGCACTTTGCGGGCGCCCTTGAGGAGGTCCGCGTCGACCGTGGTGCTCAAGCGTATGCGAGTCATGCCACGATTATGCTACGACGTCTCCGCACAGGACGCGCCTGCCCGTATGCCGATCCGCCATCGGCACGGCACGAGCGCTGCTGGTGTCGGCATCGCAAAGCATCTGTCCGATGGCATGATCGCCGGGTGGGCTATGTCGAGATTGCGGGCCGGCGGGTATGGCATGAGGTGAGCGGTGAGGGCGATCCGCTGGTCCTGTTGCACGGTGCGTTCGCCGGGGCGGCGTCTTTCGCCGCCCAGACGCCCGCGATGGTCGACGCCGGCTTCCACGTTCACGTGCCCGAGCGTCGAGGTCACGCGCACACGCCTGACGTCGAGGGACCGCTCAGCTACGCAGTGATGGCCGAGGACACGATCGCCTACCTCGATCAGGAGATCGGCCGGCCCGCACACCTGGTCGGCTGGAGCGACGGCGCCGTGGTGGCGCTGCTCGTCGCGCGGCGACGTCCCGATCTCGTCGACCGGATGGTGCTGATCGGGCAGTATTACAACTCCGCTGGTAAGGAGCCCGACAGCAACCTCGCCGCAATGCTCGGTTCGCCGGATGGGATGGCTTTCCTGCGCGCGGGCTACGACCCGTTCTCACCGGACGGCCCGGAGCACTTCGCCATCGTCTACGCCAAGACCATGCGCATGATCGAGACCGAGCCCGAGATTGCACTCGAATCGCTGACCGGGGTCGGTGCGCCGACGCTCGTCCTGCAAGGTGACCGTGACGAGGTCACCGTCGCCCACTCGCTCGCGGTCGTCGCGGCGCTGCCTGAGGCCCGTCTTGGTGTGTTGCCCGGAACGCACGCGCTACCGGTCGAAAGCCCCGACATCGTGAACGCGCTGATCGTTTCGTTCCTGCGCGGCGCCTCCGCGACGCCCAACTGGAGCGCGTTCACCGGCGGGTGATTGCAAGGGGTTGCCCCGCGGGTTCCTGCCGTGAGGTTCCATCGTCCGCGGACGAGCAGGCGCCAGAGGGTGTCGGCCGGTCGCTGTGAGGTGACCGCGTAACCGAGCGCCAAGCGGGTCAGCAGGCGCACCCCAAAAGGATGCACGGAACCAGGCTGTCTACCCCTGGCTGCCCAGGTTGGCGTCGACCCGGATACGCGGATACTCACATTTCTGCTGATTTGTGACACAGCACGCGCCTGAATATGCTTGAATGTTCAAGGGCTGGCGTTGAGCCAGTTGGTTGAGGCGGGAGCGTGATGGGGGTGGGGGTGTTCGAGGCACGCTCCCGCCTCAACCGCCGTCACATCAGTCAGCGGGGCGTGGTGAACGGGCGTGGCACGAGTCACGCCGAAGGCCTCCGCGGGCCTCCAGCGGCGCCTGTGCTCCCTCGCCGAGGACGCGATGGCGGTCGTGGCCGGGCCTAAGATCCTCGAGCCCGATCAACGGTGCTAAGGCGCACGGTCGGTCCGTTGGCTTCGACGCTCCTGCGCGCGTCGGCGCGCCGCCTGCACCAGGCCAGCTAGGGTCGCGCCCGCGACGGCGGAGACCACGCAGATCGCGCTGAGCCGTTGCCAACCCAGGTCGATGAGGTCCGGACGGGCCATCGCGATCAGGGCCACGACGGCCACGATCGCGATGGGAGAAAGGACGAACCACGCCGCTGCCACCCAGCCCCACGCGAGGCGTCGCCGCAGCGGGGGCATCCCCACCCCGTCGCTGATCCGGCGGCCTTCTCGCGTCTCGGTGACCCACCGAAGGACGCCAACCGCCGCCATGAGGACGGGAAGTAGCAGCAGCCAGCCCGCGACCACGATGGCGAGGCTCCGCTCCGGGGCCAGCGCGAGCAGGCAGAGGATCGCCCCGAAGATCAGGGCTCCCAGCCGCACGGCGACCTCGAACCATTGCTGCGACCCGGACAGATGCGTGGGCCTTCGCAGCCGCAGCAGGGCCACGACGGAACGGACGACGAACGCGAGACCGAAGATCAGCAGCAAAGGGGTCGGTACGTCCCCAGCCGGCACGGTCATCGCCGGCATGATCACGACCATCGTCACATCCCCTGATCGGTCCAGAGAGGAACCGTCAGTCACATCCTTGCAACGGACAGGCTCCCCGTAGCTCCATCATGGTTGAGCGGACGGCACGGGCCAAAGCATGGAGCAACGGATGGTGCTGTATGCCGCCCATGCCTGCTCGAACGCCGTCCACCTGGGCTGAAGATGCTCAAGTCCGCAATCGCGACGAAATCTCACCCGGCGTTTCGCGAGCCGGCGTTCTCTGCCTACCGCACGGGGTCGAAGGCTTCGAGGGCGGGCGCCTTGCGGCCCTCGGTGATGAGGGGGGCCAGCAGTTGCCCCGTGAGCGGGCCGAGCGTGACGCCCCACATGCCGTGGCCGCCCGCGACGTAGACCCCCGGGGTACGGGTCGCACCGATGAGTGGCAGCCCGTCGGGAGTGACCGGGCGAGCGCCGACCCATTCGTCCCGGCGAGCCTGCACGTCGATCCCCCGATAGAACGGCTCGATCGCACGGGCGATCGTCTCGATACGGCGCGGAGCCAGGGGCGCGTCGACATCATCGAGTTCCATCATGCCGGTGACACGCAACGCACCGCGGTACGGCGTGCAGGCTGACAGGGCCCCGGGGAGATAGATCGGGCCTGCGGGCGGAGTCGGGGTGTCGACGGTGAAGCTGTAGCCCCGGCCGGCGCGGACCTGGGTGGAGACGCCGTGCGGACCTGCGAGGGAGCTCAGCCAGGCACCGTTGGCCAGGACGACGGCATCCGCCTCGATCTGCTCATCGGCTGCCTCGATGACAACCCGGGTCCCTCGATGGGCCACCCCCTGGACCTGGACTCCGGCACGAACGGTGCCGCCACCGGCGACCACAGCGTCGCCTATCGCGCGCACGTAGTCACCCGGATTGATGTATCGGGACCCCTTGACCGCGACCGCCATCATGATCGCGTCCGAGAGCAGCGGCTCTTCGGCGCGTGCTTCGTCGCCGGTGAGCACCTCCATGTCCACGTGCTGACCGGCCGCGGAGACCCTGAGGAGCTCGTCGACGAACGGCTGTGCCTCGCCCCGGGTTGCAACGGCGGCCAGGATACGTCGCTCGATGGACTCCGCTTGAACGCCATGCTGTTCGAGATGGTCGTAGGCGGCGAGGGCCTCGTCGTTGACGCCACGGTAGGCGCGCATCGCCCGCTGCCACTGGCGCGAGGTGCAGTGCCGGGCCATTCGGGCGAGGAAGGCCCACAACTGGGGGTCCCACGTGCGCGGAATCACCACCGGCGCGGCGCGCCCCATGACTATCCTGGGTCCCTCTTTGAGCAGGCCAGGCTCGGGCAATGGCACAGTCAACGCAGGAGAGAGCCAGCCGGCATTACCCCAGGACGAGCCGGCAGCCACGCCCTGCCGATCGACCACCTCGACCTCGACGCCGGCCTCTTGCAGGAACCACGCGCTCGAGAGTCCAACCATGCCAGCTCCGACAATGACGGTCTTCACAGCGTCATACACCTCCTGGGAGACTCACGCCGACGGGCTCGCATCGAGGTCTGGCGTGGTGGTGGTCAGCGATGACATCCGCGCACCTGGATCGCCCGGGACGGTGTCGAGGATGGCGGCGACGTCGGCGCCGCGCTTCTTGCCGAGATAGTGATAGATGCTGTATATGACCAGACCGATCGCCAGCCACGGCAGGTAGATGGCGAACGTCGTCAGCTCTCCGAACCTTCCGGTGAACAGCCCGACCCAGTTGGCGGCCTGGCTGATGATGGCGATAGACCCGAGCCCGCCGACGAGAATGGGGACGTAGAACCACGGGCCGGGATGGAACGCGGCACGTGAGGCGAGCTGAGGGCGCCTCATGTAGATATAGAGAGCAGCTGCCGCGACCGTGATGTACGCGACCAGGTAGGCGAACGTGGCTATGGCGATGGCCTTGTCGAGGCCCCCGCTCCAGAGCATGAGCAGGCTGGCCCCGATATAGAGCGTGAGCAGCGACCAGTGCGGGGTGCGGAAGCGCGCGCTGACGTCCGAGAACCAGCGGGGAAAGATCTCGTCCCACGACCACGAGTAGGGAAGCTTGATGGCCGCGATCATCACCGCGTGAACGCTGGTCGCCGTCGCGAGCAGACCGCCGATGCCCACGAGGGTGACGGCGGCCTCACCGAGGAAGGTCTTCGCGGCAGTGACGAGCGGACGGTCGGAGTTGGCCAGCACGGTGTAGTCGCTGACGACACCGTAGATCACGATCGCAGTGAGCATGAACAGCGCAATAAGGATGCCGATGCCGCCGATCATCGCCAACGGGAGGTTGCGGGCGGGGTTCTTCACCTCGGCGCCCATCTGGGCGGCGACCTCGATACCGATGTAGGCGTAGAACAGCGGGACCGCAGCGGCAATGAAGCCGTTGGCTCCGCCCGTGAAGAATGGCTGGTAGTTCGCGGGGTCGATATGGAACAGTCCCGGCAGGACCAGCACGAGGATCGCGGCGACGAGGAGGGCGAACATGACGTTCTGCGATGCGCTGTATGCCTTGGTGCCGAGGAGATTGATCAGGAAGAGCACGGTCAGTAGTACGAAGCCGGATAGCGCAGGGGCGACATCAGGCAGGAATACATTGAGATAGCTGCCGAAACCGATGGCCAGCACCGCATCGGCTGCGATGTAGCCCAGCCATTTGGTCCACGTGACGACGAAGCCGACGAGCCGGCTGTTGAAGGTGCGCGACAGATAGGTATAGGAGCCACCCGCGGCCGGGAAGATAGTCGCCATCCAACTGTAGTACGTGACGATGGCCATGCCGACGATGCCGGTGAGGAGCACTCCGAGAATGACGCTGGGGCCGGTGGTGCTGCTGGCGGTGCCGATGGTGACGAAAAGGCCTGCGCCCAGCGTGCCGGCGACCACCGTGGCCAAAGCGGCCAGCAGCCCCATGTCTCGGGCAAGACCGACGTCGCGATTATTCGAGGCCATTATCGAGCCTTTCGTTTGGACCGGAGTCACCGTGGGCGGAGTTCAGGAGTTCAGGAGTTCAACCGAGGCTCTATGCCGTCTTCTCTGGTCGCTGCGTGACGCATCGCCGTGTCTAGCACGGTGTGGAACGTGCAGTCAACGTGGCTCCGCGCCCTCCGGATTGCCATCTACTACGGCTGCAGCACGACCGGGTCGACGACGAGGTGCAGGACGGCAGGACGACCTGCCGCGATCGCGCCGAGCGCCCGCTCGAGGGCGGCCGGGACGTCGCGGTCGCGGGTGACCCGCTCGCCGTGTGCCCCGCAGCCGAGCGCGATCGCCGCGAAGTCGGGATTCTCCAGCCGGGTGCCGCTGACCCGGCCGGGGTAGTGCGCCTCCTGGTGCGCGCGGATGGTGCCGAACTGGCCGTTGTCCATGACGACGATCAGCGGCGTGGCGCCGTACTGGGTGGCGGTGGCCAGCTCGTTGGCGTTCATCATGAACTCGCCGTCGCCGGCGATCGAGACCACCACGCGGTCCCGGTGGTGCAGGCTGGCCGCGACCGCGGAGGGCACGCTGTAGCCCATCGAGCCGTTGCGAGTGCTGAGCAGCGAGCCGTAGGCGCGGGTGGGGAAGTACCGCTGTGCCCACAGCGCGTGGTTGCCGGCCCCGAAGGTCACCACGGCGTCGCTCGGCAATGCAGGCACGAGGTGCGCCATCACCGTATCCATCGCCGCCGGGCTGCCCCCGTCCCCGTCCCCGCCCCCGTCCCCGGACGCGGCGTCAGGCAGGGCGGCGTAGCGTTCCTGCGCGAGGCGACCGCGCTCACGCCAGGCGCGCCAATGCGGGCGCGCCGGCACGTCGAGCTCGTCCAGCCCGGCGACGAAGGCCGCGGGATTCGCGACCACCTGATGGGTCACTGCTCCCGACCGGCCGCGCAGGGAGGTGTCGATGTTGACGAGGATGTTGCTCGCGTCGAGGTCCTGCCGGAGGGTGTAGCCGTCGGTGAGGACGTCCCCGAGGACGGTGCCGACCGTGACCACGAGATCTGCCTCGTCGAGCATCGCCGCCAGCTCGTCGGCCCGTCCGTAGCCGAGCGCGCCGACATAGCACGGCGAATCGGACGACACCACCCCGTTGGCCCGCCAGTCGGTGGCCGCGGGCAGGTCCCGGCCCTCGAGCCACCGGGTGAGCGTGGTGGCCGACTCCTGGGTCCAGTCATTGCCGCCGGTGATGAGCAGCGGCCGCTCGGCGCGAGCCAGGGCGGCGGTGAGCACCGACGCATCGGCGCGGGAGACGCCTCCAGCGGCGGCCACCAGCACCGGGTGCACCGCGCCCGACACCTCGTGGGTGATGACATCCTCCGGGAGCCCCACGACGACCGGTCCGGGCCGCCCGCTACGCGCGGCGAAGAACGCCTCGGCGACGACCTCGGACGCTCGGTCGGCCTCGTCGAGGACGAGAACCCGCTTGGCGGTGGTCCCGAACCACGCGTTGATGTCGAACTCCTGGAAGGACTCCCGGTCCCGGTCCGCCAGCGGGACGAGCCCGACGAACAGGACCATCGCGGTGGCATCCTGCCACGCGGTGTGGATCGCCACGAAGGCATTGGCGGCTCCAGGCCCGCGGGTCACCATCGCCACCCCAGGCACCTCGGACATCTTGCCCTCGGCCTCCGCCATGTAGGCCGCGCCGCCCTCGTGCCGGCAGATCACGGTCTGGATCGCCGAGTCGTGCAGCCCGTCGAGCACGTCGAGGTAGCTCTCGCCGGGCACACAGAAGACCCGAGGCACCCCGTGCAGCGCCAGGGAACGCACGATGACATGGCCGGCGGATGCCGTGGTGGCGCTCACGAGGTCTCCTTGCAAGGGGTGGCCGAGAGGTAACGTTGGGGCGTTCGTCGACGATCGGGGCTGCCGCGATCGCGTGACCATCGTGGACGACCGTGCGCCCGCTGTCCAACGCACCTCCTGCCTAACGCGCCTGCGCCAACGCGCCTGCTGCCCAACCCGGCTCACCGGCGGGTGGGGCCGCCGGCTGCACCCGCTGGGTGCCGCAACCCAGGCACGCCGGCCGGTCGTGACACCTGTCACGGGCAGGTCGTGACGGGTGCCCGATGCCTCGCGAAGGCAAGCGCCGGACAGTGGATGTCATGAACCACGCTTCGAGTGCCGCCGTCGAGCTGCGGCGGGTCACCAAGACATTCCCCGGCACCCCGGGATCGCCGGTGCGGGCGGTCGACGGGATCGACCTGACCATCGATCCGGGCGAGGTCGTCGCCTTCCTCGGACCCAACGGGGCCGGCAAGACGACGACCCTCGACATGATCCTCGGCCTGACCAGCCCCACCGCGGGCACCGTCCGCGTCTTCGGCGCGGGTGCGCGCGCGGCGGTCTGCGCCGGTCGCGTGTCAGCCGTCCTGCAGACGGGCGGGCTGCTGCACGACATCACCGTGCGCGAGACGGTGCGGATGATCGCCTCGACGTATGCCGCTCACGCGCCTGTCGACGCCGTCATCGACCGCGCGGGGCTGAGCGCCCTCGCGGGCCGGCGCGTCTCCAAGTGCTCGGGCGGCGAGCAGCAGCGACTGCGGTTCGCCCTCGCCCTGCTCCCGGATCCGCGCCTGCTCATCCTCGACGAGCCGACCGCGGGCATGGACGTCGTGGCCCGGCACGATTTCTGGGACACCATGCATGCCGACGCGAACGCAGGGCGCACAGTCATCTTCGCGACGCACTACCTCGAGGAGGCCGACGCCTTCGCGGACCGGATCGTCCTTATCGCAGGCGGCCGCATCGTCGCGGACGGCCCGACCGCCGAGATCCGTGCCCGGGCCAGCGGCCGGACGGTCATCGCCAGCCTTCCGCCGGGGCGGGCGGCAGCCGGGATGGACCGGCTCCACGGCATCGAGGGCGTCGTCGAGGTCACCGAACGCGCCGGTCGGGTCTGCGTCATCGCGGCCGACTCGGACGCCGTCGCTCGCCTGCTGCTCACCGAACTCGGCGGCACCGGACTCGAGATCGCCACCGCGAGCCTCGAGCAGGCCTTCCTCGCACTCACCGGCAACGGAGCCTCGAGCGGAAAGCCGGGCGAGCTCGCGAGCCAGGGCACGAGCGCGCGCCCGAGCGGCAGCGCGACCGACAACGGGAGCCGGCCCAGCGGCATACGACTCGATGAACTATCAACTGACGACGCAAAGGAACTGACCCGATGAACGCAACCTACACGCTGTTGGAGATGCGCCGCATCACGCGCAACTACATCGGGCTGTTCTTCACCGCGGTGCTGCCCGCCTTCTTCTTCCTCATCTTCGGTGCGACGATCGACGCGAAGGACACGGCGATCGGCAACGGCAACGTCGCGATGTACGTCATGATCTCCATGGCCTGCTACGGGGCGGCCACCGCGACGACCTCGATCGGCGGTCAGGCCGCGCTCGAGCGGATGCAGGGCTGGGGCCGCCAGCTCGGGCTCACCCCGCTCAAGGACTCCTCCTATGTCGGGATGAAGGCGCTCATCGCGATGGTCGTCGCAGCCATCCCGATCCTGCTGACCTACCTGCTCGGGGTGTTCCTCGGCGCCAGCGGCTCGACGAGTGCCTGGCTGCTCAGCGCCGTGGCCTGCCTCCTCGGGGCGGTCGTCTTCGCCGCCTTCGGGATCCTCGTCGGCAGCGCCTTCAACAGCGAGGCCTCGATCGGGGCGGCGTCGGGCACGCTCGTCATCTTCGCCTTCCTCGGCAACGTGTTCATCCCCCTGTCAGGGATCATGCTGGCGGTCGGACGGTTCACGCCGCTCTACGGGTATGCCGCGCTGGCCCGCTTCCCGCTGACGCAGGGGCATCTTGCCGACGGGTCGTTCGAACCGCTGTGGGTCCCCCTGCTCAACGTCGTCGTCTGGGCGCTCATCTTTGGGATGCTGGCCGTATGGTTCGTGAGGCGCGGCCGGGACCGGCAGTGAGCGAAGGCGACGAGTTCACCCCCTGGGGTCGCTACGTCTGGGTGATCCAGTCGGTCTGGCTCGTCTTCCTCGTCTTCCCGGTCCTGGCGGTCATCGCCGAACCCGACCCGTGGTGGCTCAAGGCGATCGGGCTCGCGATCACAGCCGCCTTCGGGGTCGCGTATGCCGCCGGCCTGAACCGGCTCGACCAGCTGGAGCTTGCGGGCGCCCCCCACTACCGCCTGGGTGCCCGGTACTTCGGGCTGCTCACGGCGCTCGCCCTCCTCACGGTCCCCACCATCGGGGTCAACGCTCTCAGCTTCGTCCCCTTCGTCGTGGCCTTCGGGATGTTCGCGCTCCCGGTCGGCTGGGCCTTCCTCGCCGGGGCGCTGGGCTTCGTCGTCGCCGCGGCCACGGCGATCTTCATCGACCCGCACGAGGGGACGTGGATCATCGTCATCATCATCTTCGCCGTCGGCGGGATGACCGGCGGCATCCGGGTGATGGCCGAGAAGGGCGCGGACTACGAGAACATGTCCCGAGAGCTCGCGGTGACCGCCGAGCGGGAGCGGGTGGCCCGCGATGTCCACGACGTCCTCGGGCACTCCCTCACCGTCGTCACCGTCAAGGCCGAGCTCGCCGAGCGGCTCGTCGAGCTCGACCCCGCGCGCGCCAGGGCCGAGCTCGTCGAGATCCAGGCCCTGAGCCGGCGGGCCCTGATGGAGATCCGCGAGACCGTCGGCGGGCTGCGGGTGGCCCGGCTCGACGACGAGCTCATTGCGGCACGGACCGCGCTCGCAGGAGCCGGAATCGCCGCCGACGTCCCGGCCGACTCCAGTGCCGTCGACCCGCGCTGCCGGACCGTGCTGGCCTGGGTGCTGCGCGAGGCGGTCACCAACGTCGTGCGGCACAGCGGCGCCGGCACGTGCCGGGTCGAGCTCGACGGGGCGATGCTCCGGGTGGTCGACGACGGGCGCGGGCTCGACGGCCGGCCCGAGGGCAACGGCCTGCGCGGGCTGCGCGAGCGGGTCCGGGCCGCCGGGGGCGCCCTCACCGTCGCCACCCGGCTCGAGGGCCACGGCACCGAGCTGGAAGTGCGGATGTGAGAAGCGGATGCGAGGCGCGGATGTGAGGCGCGGATGCGAGATGCGGATGCGAGGCGCGGAGACGAGGTGCCGGCATGAGTGACCTGATCAGGATCCTGTTGGCCGATGACCAGGCACTGGTCCGTGGCGCGCTCGCGGCCCTGCTGGGTCTCGAAGGCGACCTCGAGGTCGTCGCCGAGGTGGGACGCGGGGACGAGGTGGTCACGCGCGCCCGGGAGACCCGCGCCCAGGTGTGCCTCCTCGACATCGAGATGCCAGGCCTGGACGGGATCGCGGCCGCCGCAGCGGTCCGGGACGGGCTGCCCGGTGTGCGCTCGCTCATCGTCACGACCTTCGGCCGTCCCGGCTACCTACGGCGGGCGCTCGAGGCCGGGGCGTCGGGATTCGTCGTCAAGGACACACCCGCCCGCGAGCTCGCCGAGGCGGTACGCCGTGTCCACGCAGGCCTGCGCGTCGTCGACCCGTCACTCGCCATGGAGTCGCTGCTCGACGGGGCCAACCCGCTCACCGAACGCGAGCAGGAGGTGCTGCGCGTCGCTCTCGGCGGTAGCACCGTGGCGGTCATCGCCGCTGCCGTGCACCTGTCTCAGGGCACGGTGCGCAACCACCTCAGCTCGGCGATCGGCAAGACCGGCACGTCGACCCGGGCCGCGGCGGCCCGGGTCGCCCAGGAGCGCGGCTGGCTCTGACCCTGCTGTCCAGGGGTTCTGGGAGGTGGCCGTCCACGCCGAG
>JAKDLQ010000330.1 GCA_030452775.1 Micrococcales bacterium
CGGCGGCGGCAACGACATCCTGCGCCCCAAGGCCGACCTCGATGACCTCGCTGCCCGGTTGGAGGAGGCGGTCGCCCGGATCCGTGCCACCGGGGCCGATGTGCTTCTCGCGACCCCGGTCGACCCGGTCGAGGCGCCGCTCGTCAAGGTGACGCGGTCCCGGGCCGCGATCCACACGGCGAACACCTGGAGCATCGCGGCCCGGCACGGCGCCTACGTCATCGACCAGTGGGGCCTGCGGGCGTTGCGTGACGGGCGCCTCTGGGCCGAGGACCGGATCCACATGACGACCGAGGGACACCGCCGCGTCGCCTTCGCCGCCCTGCACGCGCTCGGGCACGAGGTCACCGACACCGCCTGGGCGACTCCGCTCGATCCGGCACCCCCGCTGCCGCGTCGGGAGGCGCTGGAGGCCAATGCTCGCTGGGCCCGGCACTTCTTTGCCCCGTGGGTGCAGCGACGTCTCACCGGACGCTCGTCGGGTGACCACCGCAGCGGCAAGCGCCCCGACGTCGTCCCGCTCGACCCGCACCCCACCAACCCGCAACACACCGAGTAGTCGGCAACTCCTACCGGCTATTACCAGTGGGAGTTCGCGATTGCTCGGTGTGTTGCGGGTCTAGCTGCCCATGCCGCTCATCGCTCAGACCTGCGTCGCCGCAGCCGTGACGACGAGCTCGTCGAGGCGCTCGTAGCCCTCGCGCATCCCCTGCTCCATTCCGCTCTCGACCATCGCGTCGCGACCCTCGACGGTGCGCCCGATGCTGCGGCCCTCAAGCCGGCAGCGCCCGTCGCCGAGGTCGACGAAGCGCAGGAACTCGATCGCCACCTCATCGGGCGCTCCCTCGAACTCGAACGTCTGGATGGCGAGGTCGTTGTCGCGGATCGTGTGGAACGTCCCGTGGAATCCGAAGTCGCCGTGCTCGGTCTTGTGCACGTAGCGGTAGCCACCGCCCGAGACGAAGTCCCAACGCTCGATGTGCATCTCGTATCCGCGCGGGCCGAGCCACTGCCGGACGAGCTCGGGGTCGCGGTGGGCGTCCCAGACTGCCTCGACGGGTGCGTCGAACTCGCGGGTGAAGTCGATCCACGGCAGGCCCTCGGGGATCGAGAGCACCAGGTCGTTGTTGTTCATGACTGCTTCTCCTCTTGGTACTGATCGGCGAGCAGCGCGTCCAGCGCGCGGAACTGCTGCTCATGGACGAGGCGGTAGCGGTCGATCCAGGCGGTGAGAGCCTCGAGCCTGGCCGCGTTGAGATGGACGGGGCGGCGCTGGGCGTCGCGTGTCCGGGTGACGAGATCGGCCCGCTCGAGCACCTGGATGTGCTTCGAGACGGCCTGCTTGCTGATATCGAAGGGCTCGGCCAACTCGTTGACGGTGAGCCCGCCGCGGCTGAGGCGGGCGACGATCGCACGACGAACCGGATCAGCAAGAGCCGCGAAGGCCCGGTCCAGCCGCTCCTCAGCCGCGGCATCCATTCGCAATCAACCTCCTGATTGATCAACCTCAAGATTGATTAGATCACTTTCGGAACCGTGCCG
>JAKDLQ010000331.1 GCA_030452775.1 Micrococcales bacterium
TGACCTGGGTCGCGTGGCGGGCGTGCCGTCGAGCGTTGGTGATGGACTCCTGGGTCAGGCGAAAGATCGCGGCCCCGACCGCCGGGCTGAGGTCGTCGAACTCGCCGAATAGCGTCACCTCGACGCAGGGACGCGTCTGGCCATCGGTGGCGAGCTGCTCGACCTCGGCCACGCCGGGCTGGGGCGCGAACTCGGCGTCCTGTGTGGCGCGGAGCACGCCGACGATGGCGCGCAGCTCGGTGAGGGTGCGGGTCGCTGCGCCCTCGATGATGGCCAGGGCCTCGACGGCACGCTCGGGGTGTGAGGCCGCGATGGCACGTCCTGCTTGGGCCTGGATGGCGATGCCCGAGACGTGGTGGGCGACGGTGTCGTGGAGCTCGCGAGCGAGCTGTTCCCGTTCGCGGGCCTTGGCTTGGTCGATGTCGCGGACGCGGATCTTCGCGCGATAGCGGATCGCGGCGCCGAGCGCGGCGGCGAACAGGAAGAACGCGTACCCTGCGACCGCCTCCGCCAGGCTGGTGGGGTCGGCGCCGTGGATGGTGATGGGCAGCCAGAGCAGGATCACGCCAAGGCCGCCTGCGGCCTCCCGACCGGAGCCCCACCGGAACAGGGCGTAGGCCATGACCAGGGTGACCGAGACACTTGAGGGCAGAACGCCTTGCGATCCGGTGAGGATTCTGACGATGTCGACCACCGTCAATGTGCCGAAAGCCACCGCGGCCGCGACGAGCGGGTGCGTACGTCGCCACGGAAGGGGGGCGAGCACCGCGAACGCAGCGATGAGCAGCAGCGGGAGCGGCGCCATATCCTCGCGGAGCACTGCTTCCAGAACGGACCAGCAAATCAGTACCGCGACCAAGACCCAGTCCCGCGCCCCCCGCGCCGGGGGGTTCGCAGGTCGAGGTTCGACCCACAGCGAGCGCAGTGCGTCGGTGGCCACCTGATCAGCCTAGGCATCCCGCGTGATCGGCGTATCCGCCGAAAGTACGACAGCTCGACTGTGCCAACGGCCAGGTCAGATCAGGCTCCGGGGCTGATGTGCCCACCGCCGGCATCCGTGAAGGTGGAGGCACCCACCCGATCAAGGCAAGGAGCAATCTGATGAGGACACCTCAATCCCACACCGCACGAGAGAATCCGCCATCGCGCAGCGCGCTGGAAGATCTGCGCATGCCCGTGCAGGCCAAGATGGCCGCCGCCTGGACCAGCTTCATGTTCCTCTACATCTACGTCGACATCTTGAACTTCTACAAGCCCGGCGTCATCGACGACATCCTGGGTGGCGTCGTCTTCAAGTTCGACATCAGCCCGACGTTATTGACCATTTTCCTCGCGTCCGTGGCGATCCCGGCCTTGATGGTGGTGCTCTCCATGACGCTGCCCGCCCGGGTGAACCGCGCCACGAACCTCGTCGTTGCAACGCTCTACATCCCCTACTCGGTGTTCAACGCGGCAGGGGCGTCCTGGGACTGGGCCTTCTTCTACGGCCTCTCCATCGGACTCGAGGTGCTGCTCCTGGCCTTCATCCTGCGC
>JAKDLQ010000332.1 GCA_030452775.1 Micrococcales bacterium
GCGGTCTCGCTGCCTCCACCGCCTGGCCCGATGCGCCGAGAGTCGTCACGGCGGAGGCTACCCAGCGCTCGAGGGACTCGCGGATCATCAGCGACTGGGGGTCGAGCCACCGTCCCTCGTAGAGCAGACGTCCGAGGCGTCGCCCCTCGGCGTGGTAGTGGGCGATCGTGTCCTCGTTGTGGATCGCGTGGAGCAGCCGCTCGTAGGTGAGGAAGAGCAGCGCCATGGCCGGTGCCTCATAGATGCCGCGCGACTTCGCCTCGATGATCCGGTTCTCGATCTGATCGCTCATGCCAAGGCCGTGGCGTCCCCCGATCGCGTTCGCCTCGTCGATGAGGGCGACCGCGTCGAGGAACTGCTCGCCGTTGACGGCCACCGGACGGCCGCCCTCCCACCGGACGGTGACATCCTCGGCCTCGATGGCGACGGCCGGGTCCCAGAAGCGCACGCCCATGATCGGCTCCACGACGTCCATGGACTCGGAGAGGAACTCGAGGGTCTTGGCCTCGTGCGTGGCGCCCCAGATGTTGGCGTCCGTCGAGTATGCCCTCTCGGCCGAGGCCCGGTAGGGCAGCTCGCGCGCGGCGAGCCACTCCGACATCTCCTGACGGCCTCCGAGCTCGGTGACGAAGTCCGCGTCGAGCCACGGCTTGTAGATGCGCAGGTGCGGGTTGGCGAGCAGGCCGTAGCGGTAGAAGCGCTCGATGTCGTTGCCCTTGAACGTCGACCCATCACCCCAGATCGAGACGTCGTCCTCCTGCATGGCCCGGACCAGCAGGGTGCCGGTCACCACCCGCCCGAGTGGGGTCGTGTTGAAGTAGGTCTTGCCGCCGCTTCGGATGTGGAATGCGCCGCAGGCGATCGCGGACAGGCCCTCCTCGACCAGTGCCGTCCTGCAGTCGACGAGTCGCGAGATCTCGGCACCGTAGTGGCCGGCCCGGGCCGGCACGGACTCGATGTCGGGCTCGTCGTACTGGCCGAGGTCCGCGGTGTAGGTGCACGGCACCGCGCCCTTCTCGCGCATCCAGGCAACGGCCACGGAGGTATCGAGACCGCCTGAGAAGGCGATCCCGACTCGTTCACCAACAGGAATGGACGTCAGAACCTTGGACACCGTGGAAGTATATGCACATCCACGTATACCTATCCAACCGCCGGGGATCGGCTGGTTCGAGGTGATTCCTCGCGGCCGTTTACCTCGACCCGTTGGAGTTCGGCTGGTTGGAGGTGATACCTCGCGGTCGGGCGCGGCCGTTTACCTCGACTCGTTGGAGCGCGGCGCCCGCTCAGGAGTCGCCGCCCACGGTGCCGGAGGTGCCGGCGGTCACGTCGTCGAGCCGGTACTTGTCCGCCGCCTTCGCCGGGAAGCCGGGGTCGATCCTGCCGTCCTTGGCGAGCAACTGCAGCGTCCGGACTGCGACCGAGGGGCCGTCGATGTGGAAGAAGCGGCGGGCCGCGGCGCGGGTGTCGGAGAAGCCGAAGCCGTCGGCGCCGAGGCTGGCATAAGGCCCGGGCACCCACTCGCG
>JAKDLQ010000333.1 GCA_030452775.1 Micrococcales bacterium
CCATCACCTTCATCTTCAGCCGGGCCGGGTGTGCGGCCGCGGTGGGCCAACTGCTCACCGGCGGCGTACGCCTCATTCCCGAGGACGAGGGCGAGCGCAACCGCCGCCTCGTCGAGGAGCGGATCCAGACCCTCGAGGACGAGGACCTGTCGGTCCTTGGCTACTGGGACTTCGTCGACGGGATCACCCGGGGCTTTGCCGCGCACCACGCCGGAATGCTGCCGACCTTCCGCGAGATCGTCGAGGAGCTCTTCACGGCCGGCCGGGTCCGGGCGGTCTTTGCCACCGAGACGCTCGCCCTCGGCATCAACATGCCGGCCCGCAGCGTCGTGCTCGAACGGCTCGTGAAATTCGACGGCGAGAGCCATGTCGACATCACCCCGGCCGAATACACCCAGTTGACCGGGCGCGCCGGTCGCCGCGGCATCGACATCGAGGGTCATGCGGTCGTCCTGTGGAATCGTGGCCTTGACCCGGCGGCCGTCGCCGGCCTCGCCTCGACCCGCACCTACGAACTGCGCTCGAGCTTCCGGCCCACCTACAACATGGCCGTCAACCTCGTGCGTCAGTTCGGCAGGCAGACGGCTCGCGACATCCTCGAGACCTCGTTCGCCCAGTTCCAGGCCGACCGCGCCGTCGTCGGCTTCGTCCGCACGGTCCGACGCAATGAAGAGGCGCTGGCCGGCTACGCGGAGTCGATGATGTGCGACCTCGGAGACTTCACCGAGTACGCCGCGATGCGCAACGAGATCACGCAGCTCGAGAAGGCCGAGGCCAAGGCGCGATCCGCCTCCGCCCGGGCTGCCGCCGCCGTGTCGCTCGAGCAGCTCGAGCTCGGCGACGTCATCCGGATCCCCAGCGGGCGCCGTCGCGGGCTCGCGGTCGTCGTTGCGCCCAACCGGGGCGGCAAGGGGCAGTCGGCCGCGCCCGCCGTCGTCACCGAGGATCATCACCTGCGGCGGCTGACCCTGCACGACGTCCCCGGACCGCTGGAGCCGATCGCGACGCTGCGCGTGCCGAAGCACTTCAACGCCAAGAGCCCGAAGTCTCGGCGCGACTTGGCCGCGTCGCTGCGAGCGCAGGTGCGACACGACCCGCCGTCGGAGCGCCAAGCCGCCGTCACCGACACGGCCGCCGGCGAACGCATCGAGCACCTGCGCCGTGAGGTGCGAGCCCACCCGTGCCACCAGTGTCCCGAGCGGGAGAGCCATGCCCGCTGGGCCGAACGCTGGTGGCGGTTGCGTCGGGAGACGGAGGGGTTGCAACGCAAGATCGATGGCCGGACCAACTCGGTCGCGAGGACGTTCGATCGCATCTGCGAGCTGCTCATCCGGATGGACTACCTCGGCAGCGGAGGCGAATCGGTGACGCCGCACGGAGACCGTCTGCGCCGGCTGTACACCGAGAAGGACCTGCTGGCGGCCGAGTGCCTGCGGGAGGGGCTGTGGCGGCGGCTCCACCCACCCGCTCAGGCAGCGGTGGTGTCGACGCGTATGCATTCGCCGCGGCGCGAAGAGGCCG
>JAKDLQ010000056.1 GCA_030452775.1 Micrococcales bacterium
TGGCCGGTTGGCCGGGCAGCTGGGTCATGAGGGCTCCTCCTCGAGCAGGCGATCGACGGCACGTAGGGGAATGGGCAGCCAGGTGGGCCGGTTGCGGGCCTCGTAGCCGACCTCGTAGAGCGCCTTGTCGAGCTCGAGGGCGCGCGTGAGGAGATTGCTCGCCGCGTCGGGCTCGCCCGCGACAGAGGCGTATCCGTCAAGGAATGCTCGGCGGCAGGAGCGCGCCCACTCCGACGCGTCGATCGAGTCGTCAGCCAGGTGGACGGCTCCCGCAGCATAGTCGAACGAGCGCAGCATCCCGGCGACGTCGCGAGCGGTGAGGTCGGGCCGGACGCGTTCGGACAGGGGCCGAAGCGGCTCACCCTCGAAGTCGAGGGCCACCCAGCCTCGCTCCGTCACGTCGAGGACCTGGCCGAGGTGGTAGTCGCCGTGGATTCGTTGCAGGTCCGGCCACGGCACCCGGAGGATCGCGTCGAACGCGGCGGAGATCTCGGCGCCACGATCGGCGAGGTCGGGCGCGATCGCCGGCACGGCGGCATACCGCTCCTGCATGGAGGCGACCAGCGCGGCGCGCGCCTCCTCGCTCGCGGGCTCGCGGCCGAGCCGGTCGGCGAGAGTCGCGTGAATCTCGGCGGTGGCGACCCCGAGCTCGTAGGCCCGGTCGCTGAAGTCGGTCCCGGACGCAGCGGCCAGCAGCGCCACCCGCCACGCGTCCTCGACGCCCGGGATGAACTCCTGCGCGAGGGCGAGGTGGCCGTGCTGCTCGCCGGAGCCGTCAGGCGCGGTCCACCCACCGGACAGGTGTCCGAACACCGTCGGCACGCGGGTGGATCCTGCTGCGCTGAGCGTCGACTGGACCACGACGTCGGGGTTGTCGCCGTCCTGCAGGGTCCGGAAGAGCTTGACGATGAGCGGCTCCGCGAGGTCGTCGTCGAGGGTGACCATCCGGCAGATGATCGAGGTGTTGGACTGTTCGCCGGTCAGCACACTGGAGCTGTCCACCCTGCCGGTGATCCTGCCGGACGAGGTGCCGGTCGCGACGGCGTTGGAACCGGGTGACGCCTGGGCGCTGCCGGAGCACCGCTGGCCAAGGATGGTGTCGACGAGCTGGGTGACGTAGACCGGGTCATGCGGGGCGTCGTAGACCCAGCGGGTGCCGAGGACACTGTGCTCCATCGTGCCGAGCAGGGCATGGTCGGCGCCCTCGAGCGGGGCTCCCCGGTAGGTGAGCGGCACCTGGTAGATGACGACGGGGTCGGCCCCCCGCTCGGCGAGCAGGAGGGTCTCGATGCCCACCTCGCCGTCGGGGTCCTCGAGTCGAAATCCACCGAGGCGCACCAGGTCCGGCACGTGCCCCTTGCCGGCGTACCACCGCTGGTGGGACATCCAGCCGGTCACCAGGTCTGTCTTGGAGGGGACGATCACGGCGTCCCGGTAGACGGTGGCCATCAGCGTGAGTCCTCTCCGCGGAACAGCAGCCAGAAGAAGTCCCGAGAGCCGAGGGTGATCGTGACGCGCCCGTCGGCGGCCACCCACGGGAAGCCGCTGCCGCCGAACAGGTCGATGAGCTGGCGGCCGCTCAGGCGCTCGGGGAGTTGCAGGGTGGCGGCCTGCGGCCGACTTGCGAGGTTGTTGACGCAGAGCACGGACTGGGCTTGGTCGATCCCGTCCGGCTCCATCGTGCGCGTGAAGGCGAGGACTGCCTCGTTGTCGGCGGGCACGATGTGGAAGTCGCCCACCCCGAAGACGGGGTGCCGGCTGCGCACCTGCAGCATCGCACGCACCCAGTGCAGCAGCGATGACGACGTGGCCATCGATGCTTCGACGTTGACGTTGTTGTAGTGATAGACGAGGCTCGAGATGACCGGCAGGTAGAGCTTGCCGGGATCGACGGTCGAGAACCCGGCGTTGCGGTCGGGCGTCCACTGCATGGGGGTGCGGACGGCGTCCCGATCGGTCAGCCAGATGTTGTCGCCCATCCCGATCTCGTCACCGTAGTAGAGGCACGGCGACCCGGGCAGGGACAGGATGAGGGCATGGATGAGCTCGATCTCCGGGCGTGAGTTGTCGAGGAGCGGAGCGAGGCGGCGCCGGATGCCGATGTTAGCGCGCATGCGCGGGTCGGGCGCGTACCAGCCGTACATCGCGGCGCGTTCCTCGGGGCTGACCATCTCCAGGGTCAGCTCATCGTGGTTGCGCAGGAAGGTGCCCCACTGGGCACCCGGTGGGATCTCGGGGGTGTTCGCGAGCACGTCGATGATCGGCTCGGCCTTCTCGTCGCGCAGCGAGTAGTAGAGGCGCGGCATGACGGGGAAGTGGAAGCACATCTGACACTCGGGCGCCTCCGGCGTGCCGAAGTAGTCCACGACCTCTGCGGGCGGCTGGTTGGCCTCCGCGAGCAGGATCCGGCCCGGGTACTCCTTGTCCACCATGGCGCGCAGGTCGGTGAGGAAGGCGTGTGTCTGCGGCAGGTTCTCGCAGTTGGTGCCTTCCTCCTCGTAGAGGTAGGGGATGGCGTCGAGGCGGAAACCGTCGATGCCGAGGTCCATCCAGAAGCGGACGACGTCGAACATCGCATCTCGCACGTCGGGATTCTCGAAGTTGAGATCGGGCTGGTGGGAGAAGAACCGGTGCCAGTAGTACTGTCGCCGCACCGCGTCGAACGTCCAGTTGGACACCTCCGTGTCGACGAAGATGACCCGCGCGTCGGAATACGGTTCGTTGGTGTCGGACCACACGTAGAAGTCGCCATAGGGCCCGTCCGGCTCGGCCCGGGACTCCTGGAACCACGGGTGCTGATCGCTCGTGTGGTTCATGACGAGGTCGGTGACGATCCGGATGCCCCGAGCGTGAGCCTGCGAGACGAGGGAGGTGAAATCCGGAAGGGTCCCGAACTCCGGGAGGATCGCCTTGTAGTCGGCGATGTCGTAGCCACCGTCGCGCAGCGGGGAGGCGTAGAACGGCGGCAGCCACAGGGCGTCGATCCCGAGCCACTGGAGGTAGTCCAGCCGTCCGATGAGGCCGCTGAAGTCGCCGGCCCCCGACCCTTTCGAGTCGGCGAAGGCATGCACGAGCACCTCGTAGAAGACGGCCTTGCGGAACCACGCTGGATCGTGTTTGAGGCCGGGCTGGCTGAGGTTGAGGCCCTGCATGGTGCTCAATGGCTCCTCACATGGATGATGTGAACCGGCTCGCTGTCCGGCCCGAGGCGCACGAAGTTGTCGGCTCGCCACTGCCAGGTCTGGCCGGTGATCTCGTCGTGGGCATCGAAGGTGGACCACGTGGCCAGGCCCATGGCTTCGAGGTCGAGATGCACCCACGTCTCCCGGGTGGCGTGCGGGTCGACGTTGGCCACAACGACGATGGTGTTGCGCTCGCCGCCCACGACGCGCGTCTTGGAGTAGACGAGGATGTTCTCGTCGTCGGCGTGGTGGAAGTGCAGGTTGCGTAACCAGCGCAGCGCCGGGTGCCAGCGGCGGATGTCGTTGAGCCGGGTGAGGTAACCGGCCAGTGACTGGCCCTCCAGTGCACCGCCGGGCTCGTAGAGATACCACTGCCGGTCCTTGTACTCGTACTTCTCGTTGTCGATCTGCTCCTCGGCGCCGGGCCGGGCGACGTTCTCCATCAGCTCGTAGCCGGCGTAGATCCCGTAGGTCGGCACCATCGTCGCGGCAAGCGCGGCTCGCAGCTTCCAGGCCGTGGGGCCGCCGTACTGCATGTACGGGGTGAGGATGTCGGGAGTGGTCGGGAAGAACGACGGGCGCATGTATGCCGCGGCCGGGCCGGCGAGCTCCCGGCCGTACTCCTCGAGCTCCCATCGTTGGTTGCGCCACGCGTAGTAGGTGTAGCTCTGCTGGAACCCGACCTTGGCCAGGGTGTGCATCATGGCCGGCTTGGTGAAGGCCTCGGCGAGCCAGATGACGTCCGGATACGTCAGGGCGACATCGGCGATGAGCCACTGCCAGAAGGGGATCGGCTTGGTGTGGGGGTTGTCGACTCGGAAGATGCGCACGCCGTGATCGAGCCAGACCTGGATGACGCGGCGCACCTCCGCGTAGGCCTCGGCCGGATCGTTGTCGAAGTTGAGTGGGTAGATGTCCTGGTACTTCTTGGGGGGGTTCTCCGCGTAGGCGATGGTGCCGTCGGCTCGCGTCGTGAAGAGCGCCGGGTGGGTCTGGACCCAGGGATGGTCGGGGGAGGCCTGCAAGGCGAAGTCCATCGCCACCTCCAGGCCGTTGCGGGCCGCCTCCGCGACGAAGTGGTCGAAGTCCTCGAACGTCCCGAGGTCGGGATGGATCGCGTCGTGCCCGCCCTCGGACGAGCCGATGGCGTAGGGCGAACCGGGATCCTCCGGACCGGCAACGAGCGAGTTGTTCGGGCCCTTGCGGGCAGTCGTGCCGATGGGGTGGATCGGCGTGAGGTAGACGACGTCGAAGCCCATGGCCGCGATACCCGGTAGCCGCTTCGCCGCGGTCCGCAGGGTCCCCGAGGTCCACCTGCCGGTCTTCGGATCGCGCACCGCCCCCTCGGAGCGGGGGAAGATCTCGTACCATGCGCCGAACAGCGCCCGCTCGCGCTCGACGAGCAGGCTGTATGCCGCCGAAGGCGAGACGAACTCACGCAGCGGGACCAGGCCGGCGAGCCCACGAATCTCGGGCGAGGTCGCCGCGCCCAGGCGGTGGGCCGCCGGGAGCGTCCCGTCCTTGAGAGCGGCGATCCCGATGGCGATCGGGGCCGCGTCGATGTCCTGGCCGCGAACGGCGGCGGCGAAGCGCTCGAGGACGCGCACCCCCTCGGCGCACATGAGCTCCGAGTCGATGCCGGCACCGATCTTGATCGTCGCGTCGTGGACCCAGGTCGCGTAGGGGTCGGACCAGCCCTCGACGCGGTAGGTCCACCAGCCCTCCCGGTCGGCGACCACGGTGGTGCTCCACTCGCTCAGGCCCGGGTTGTCGCAGTGCATCGCGAAATAATGCTCGCCTCCCGCCGGGTCGGTGAGCACGGCGGTGGCATTGACGGCCTCGTGGCCCTCACGGAACACCCGGGCCTGCACGACGAACTCCTCACCGACGACGCTCTTGGCCGGTCTCGTGCCGCAGTCGACCAGAGGCCGTACGTCGGTGACCGGGATCCGCCCGATCGGCGACGCCCCGCCCGGCATGCCTTCGACGGTGGGGGGCCGCGATGGAGGAGCGTCCGGGGCGAGGTGGACCGCACCAGCCTCGGACTCGTCGACGAATCCGGACTCGCTGGTCGTGGTGGACACGGGCTTGGTGGCGCGGGGAGACGCGGGGGAGCCAGTCACGAGTCGAACCTATCGAAATCGCGTCGGTTTGGCCCCCTTGATCGGTCCGACACGTCGACTGAGCGCGGCCATGTCGCGAGAAGGCCCGAGAGTGCCTCGGCGAGAGCCCTATGCTGCTCATCGTGAAGGCTATCCGTCGCTTCAGTGTCCGCATTGTCCTGCCCCCCCGCATCGAGGGCCTCGGCGAGCTCGCCAGCAACCTGCGTTGGTCCTGGCACCCGCCGACCCGGGACCTCTTCGAGAGCATCAGTCCCGCGAAGTGGGCAGCCGCCAAGGAGGACCCGGTGAAGTTGCTGTCGCGACTGTCGACCCATGAGCTGGGCGCCCTCGCGGCCGACGACGACTTCGTCGCCGAGGTCCTCGAGGCCGGCAAGGACCTGCACCGCTATCTCACCGATGAGCGCTGGTATCAGACGTGGAGCCGCGAGCAGGAGGCTGCCGGTCAGGCCGCCCCCGCCGCCATCGCCTACTTCAGCCCCGAGTTCGGGATCACCTCCGTGCTGCCGCAGTACTCCGGCGGCCTCGGCATCCTCGCCGGCGACCACCTCAAGTCGGCCTCCGACCTCGGCGTGCCGATCGTCGGTGTCGGGCTCTTCTACAAGACCGGCTACTTCAAGCAGGCCTTGAGCCGAGACGGCTGGCAGCTGGAGACCTATCCCGTGCTCGACCCCGACGGCCTGCCGCTCTCGCTGCTGCGTGAGGAGGACGATACGCCGGCGATCGTCTCGATCGCCCTGCCGGCCGGTCGGCTGCTGCGCGCTCAGGTGTGGAAGGCGCAGGTCGGCCGGGTCTCGCTGCTGCTGCTCGACTCCGACGTGGCCGGCAACGACGAGCAGACCCGCGGGGTGACCGAGTCGCTCTACGGCGGTAGCGGTGACACGAGACTGGAGCAGGAGCTGCTCCTTGGTATCGGCGGCGTCCGCGCGCTGCGTCTGTGGTCCCGGCTCACCGGGGCTGCGCCCCCTGAGGTCTACCACTCCAACGAGGGCCATGCCGGGTTCCTCGGGATCGAGCGGATCACCGAGCTCGTCCGTGACCACAGACTGTCCTTCGACGAGGCCCTGGAGGCTGTTCGCGCATCGACGGTCTTCACGACACACACCCCGGTGCCGGCCGGTATCGATCGGTTTGACGCGGCCAAGATCAACCTGTTCTTCGGTGGCTCCTGCGCCATCCCCGGCGTCCCCGTCGAGCGGCTGCTCGCTCTCGGAGCCGAGGACTACGAGGGCGGTACCCCGGGGGTGTTCAACATGGCGATCATGGGCCTGCGGCTCGCCCAGCGCGCCAACGGCGTCTCACGGTTGCACGGGGTGGTCAGCCGCGAGATGTTCGAGGGCCTCTGGCCGGGCTTCGAGGACGCCGAGATCCCGATCACGAGCATCACCAATGGCGTCCATGCGCCGACGTGGGTCGATCGGGCCGTCTACGACCTGGCGATCAAGCACCTGGGCACCATCGACGTGGCCGGTGACGACGCGTGGGAGCGGATCGACTCCGTCCCCGCCGAGGACATCTGGGCGACCAAGCGGGAGATGCGCGCCAAACTGGTGCGGGACGTGCGGAGGCGAGTCCGGTCCTCCTGGATGAGGCGTGGCTCGGCCGATGCGGAGCTGGGCTGGATCGACGACGTGCTCGACCCTGACGTGCTGACCATCGGCTTTGCCCGCCGGGTGCCGACCTACAAGCGGCTGACCCTGATGCTCAGGGACCCGGAACGACTGAAGAGCCTGCTGCTTCATCCGGAGCGCCCGATCCAGGTCGTCATCGCCGGCAAGTCGCACCCCGCCGACGAGACCGGCAAGCGGCTCATCCAGGAGATGGTTCGCTTCGCCGACGACCCAGAGGTGCGCCACCGCATCGTCTTCCTGCCCAACTACGACATCGCGATGGCCCAGCACCTCTATCCGGGATGCGACATCTGGCTCAACAACCCGCTTCGCCCACTCGAAGCGTGCGGCACGTCGGGGATGAAGGCGGCCCTCAACGGTGGGCTCAACCTCTCGATCCTCGACGGCTGGTGGGACGAGTGGTTCGACGGGCGCAACGGCTGGGCGATTCCCACCGCCGACGGTGTCGATGATCCGGATCGCCGCGACGACATCGAGGCGTCGGTCCTCTACGACCTCATCGAGAACGACGTCGCGGCCGACTTCTATGACCGGGACGTTGACGGACTGCCGCAGGGTTGGATCGCGATGATGTCCCATACCCTGAAGACGCTCGGCCCCAAGGTGCTGGCCAGCCGGATGGTGCAGGAATATACCGAGCAGCTCTACCGGCCGGCGGCGAACGCCGGGCGGGCGCTGGGCGGAGCCGAGTTCAAGGGCGCCCGGGAGCTTGCCGAGTACAAGCGCAGGGTGCGCGCCGCGTGGCCCGACCTCAAGGTCGATCACGTCGAGCCGTCGGGCCTGTCGGACTCGCCGCAGATCGGTGACACGCTTCACGTCCACGCCTACGTCAACCTCGCCGGCCTCAGCCCCGAGGACGTCGAGGTCCAGATCGTGCACGGGCGGGTGTCCGACACCGATGAGCTGTACGAGACCGAGTCGGTCCCCTTGGAGTTCGTCGATGGCCACGACGGCGGCCGGTATCAGTTCGCGGGAGAGCAGGCCCTGACCCGCACCGGCTCGTTCGGATACAGCATTCGCGTCGTGCCCAAGCACTCGTTGCTCGCGACGCAGGCTGAGCTCGGCCTCGCTCGTACCGCCTCGGCCTCCGCCTGATACTGTCCTGGTCTCGTCTCAGCCGGGGCCCGAGGACCCTGCGGGTCCTGCGGGCGTCCTGGTCCGCCAGATCTGCATCGAGGACGGACCCATCGTCACGTCGGCCCCTGCCGCGACCGGCTCGCCCGGGGGGGCGGGTCGCTCGTGCGTGCTGTCCCACAACAGCTCGTATGCCGCTGAGCGAGGCGACGGCGCCAGCGTGACCTCGGCCGCCCACGCGCTTCCGTTGAGGACGAGCAGCACGCAGTGGTGACCGAGCGAGGAGCCGACCCCGTTGAAGAGCGCCTGGAGCACGTCGACCGTGGGCCCGTCCCAGCGCTGACGCATCGGCTCGCCGTCGCCGCCGTACCAGGAGAGGTCTGCCACCCCGTCGGCGTCGATCGGCCGGCCGGTGAAGAACCGCCGCTGACGCAGCACCGGATGCTCGCGCCGAAGCCGGGCCAGGTGCTTGGTCGTCTCGATGAGATCCTGCTGCCAGGGCTCGAAATCCCATGAGTACCAGGAGATGTCGTTGTCCTGGGTGTACGGATTGTTGTTGCCGCGCTGGCTCCGGCCGAACTCGTCACCGCCGCCGAGCATCGGCACGCCCGTCGACAAGAGCACAGTGCCGAGCAGGTTGCGCATCGACCGGCGTCGAGCCGTGTTGATGGCCAGGTCCTGCGTCGGTCCCTCGACGCCGTGATTCCATGACCTGTTGTCATCGGTCCCGTCGAGTCCGTCCTGGCCGTTGGCCTCGTTGTGCTTGACGTCATAGCTGGTGAGGTCCGCGACGGTGAACCCATCATGCGCGGTGACGAAGTTGATCGAGGCGAGCGGCCCTCGGCCGGACGCGTCGAAAAGGTCCTGAGATCCGGCGAGGCGGGTCGCCAGGTCGCGGACTCCGTGACCGGTGTCGCCCCTGGACGAGGCGGCCAGGTCGCGGAGCCAGAAGGTGCGCACCGTGTCGCGATAGCGGTCGTTCCACTCGGAGAGCGGCGTCGGGAACTGCCCGGTCCGCCAACCGCCCGGCCCGACGTCCCAGGGCTCGGCGATGAGCTTGACGCGAGACAGGACCGGATCGGCACGCACGGCGGCCAGGAAAGGGTGAGCCGGGTCGTAGCCGCCGTCGCGTCCGCGGGCGAGGGCGACCGCGAGGTCGAAGCGGAAGCCATCGACGTGGCACTCCTGCACCCAGTAGCGCAACGAATCGAGAACCATTCCGGCAACGACCGGGTGCGTCAGGTCGGTGGTGTTGCCACAGCCCGTGACGTCGATGTCGTGTCCACGGGCATCGAGCCGGTAATAGGCCGGATTGTCGAGGCCACGCCACGACAGGGTGGTGCGAGCCTGGGACTGCTCGGCGGTGTGGTTGTAGACGACGTCGAGGATCACCTCGATCCCCGCCGCGTGCAGCGCCTGGACCATGCCCTTGAACTCGTCGAGGACGCCCTGGGGGTCAGCGGTGGACGCGTACGCCGCGTGCGGGGCAAAGAAGCCGAGCGTGTTGTAGCCCCAGTGGTTGGCCAGTCCGCGCTTCAGCAGGTCCGGCTCGTGGGTGAAGCTGTGCACCGGGAGGAGCTCGACCGCGGTGACGCCGATGGAGCGCAGGTGCTCGATGAAGGCGGGACTGCACAGCCCGGCATACGTACCGCGCAGGTGTTCGGGGACCCCGGGGTGGGAGGCGGTCGCATTCTTGACGTGGACCTCGTAGATCAGCGTGTCGGTGAGGCAGGTGCGGGGCGGCGCGTCCGCGCCCCAGTCGAAGTCGTCACTGACGATGACACAGCGGGGGAGATACGGCGCCGAGTCGCGGTCGTCGGGAACCGTCAGGTCGCCGGTCAGATCTGGCCCCACCCGGTGACCGAAGAGGGCAGGGTCAAGACGCACCTCACCCTCGATCGCGCGGGCGTATGGGTCGAGAAGGAGCTTGGCGCTGTTGTAGCGCAGGGCCCGATCCGGTGCCCAGTTCCCGGAGGCTCGCATGGCATACCGCTGCCCGTGGGTGACTCCGGGGATCGTGTCGAACCACGCGCCGTGGGAGTGCTGGGTGAGCGGCACCCGCCGCTCGTGCTCCACGCCATCGTCGTCACGATCGAAGAGGCAGACCTCGACGAAGGAGGCACGAGCGGCGTAGACGCAGAACCGCGCACCTCCGGGCACGAGCCGGGGTCCGAAATGCGGGGGGAGGCCCGAGGTGGCCGGCGACGCTGGGCACATGCGCCACAGCCTAGGGGCGAGCAGTGCTGTCTCGGATACCTCGAATGTGACTCGGCACCGGGGTGTCGTTACGGTTGGGGCATGACGGATCCGACTTCGCTTCCCAACTTCCAGCCTCACGTTCCCGCCGACCAGCCCAACGGCGCCGCGACCGAGGCTCCCGTGCGCGACCGCATCCTCGGCGTCCTCAAGGGCCTCGAGGTCGAGGCCACGGTCGACAGCGACGGGGACCTCGAGTTCACGGTCAACGAGCAGACCCTCTTCGCCCGGGTGGCCGAGGGTGACCTGCCGCTCGTGCGCTTCTTCGGCCAGTGGCAGTTGCAAGAGCCCGTCTCGCCGGACCACAACGAGCGGCTGGCCCGCTGCAACGACCTGACCCTGCAGCTCAACCTCGTCAAGCTGACGCTCGTCCAGGAGAGCCTCGTCGTCTCGGCGGAGCACGTCATCACGCCCAACGCCGACCTCGACGTGCTCGTCCCGCTCTCGATCAACCACATCCTGCAGAGCGTCCAGTTCTTCTTCCAGTCGTGGCTGCCGCTCGACGAGGACGGTCAGCCGATCGTCCCTGGCCAGGACGGCGCCTCCGAGCAGGCGCAGAGCTGATGGGCGAGTTCGTCCGGCTCGAGGTTGCGGGCGGAATCGGCACGATCCGTCTCGACCGCCCTAAGATGAACGCGCTCAACGTCCAGGTCCAGGAGGAGATCCGCGAGGCCGCCCTGGCCGCCTCGGCCGCCACCGACGTCAAGGCCGTCATCGTCTACGGCGGCGACAAGGTCTTCGCCGCCGGAGCGGACATCAAACAGATGCAGGACATGTCCTACACCGACATGGT
>JAKDLQ010000057.1 GCA_030452775.1 Micrococcales bacterium
CCTCGGGTCGCGGAGCGCTGTCGTTCCCCCAACACTGCTCCGCGTGTCCTCCTCCCCATACCTTCGTTCGGAGCCGGCCCCGGACCGGATTGGCGCCGTTGAGCGCAGCATCGTCCGGCCAGGTCGCGCCGTGGATGCATCGGATGCCGCGATGTCTGTGCGGGGTGGCAGGCTGGCACTGATGGCGACGAAGGAGCAGGTAGACGTGCTGGACCGCTTCTCTCCGGCGACCGCGGCGTGGTTCCGGAGCAGCTTCCTCGCGCCCACCGCAGCTCAGGTCGGAGCATGGGACGCGATCTCGAGCGGCCACCACTGTCTCGTCGTCGCGCCGACCGGCTCGGGCAAGACCTTGTCCGCGTTCCTCTGGGCCATCGATGCCATGACGCGCGAGCCGGCCCCCGAGGACAGGCTCGCGCGCTGCCGCGTCCTCTACATCTCGCCGATGAAGGCGCTCGCGGTCGACGTCGAGCGCAACCTCCGCGCTCCGCTCGTCGGCATCGGCCATGCCTCGACCCGGCTCGGGGTGCCGATCCCGGACATCGGCGTCTCGGTCCGGTCCGGTGACACCCCGGCGAGCGAGCGCCGCGCCTTCGCCCGCACCCCGAGCGACATCCTCATCACCACCCCCGAGTCGCTGTTCCTCATGCTCACCTCCTCGGTGCGCGAGGCGCTCCGTGGCATCGAGACCATCATCGTCGACGAGGTGCATGCCGTCGCCGGGACCAAGCGTGGCGCGCATCTGGCGCTGAGCCTCGAGCGGCTCGACTGGCTGCTGCCGCGGCCGGCTCAGCGGGTCGGGCTCTCGGCGACGGTGCGCCCCGTGGAGGAGGTGGCCCGCTTCCTCGCGGGGGGACGTCCGGTCGAGATCGTCGCGCCAGTATCCGACAAGGAATGGGCCCTCGACGTCGTCGTCCCGGTGCCCGACATGGGCGAGCTGTCCGGGGCTCCGGCGCAGATCTCCCCAGGCGTTCCCGACCTCAGCGGTCCGGCGGCCGGCAATGCGCCGCAGGCCTCGATCTGGCCGCACGTGGAGGAGCGAATCGTCGACCTCATCGCCGAGCACCGCTCGACCCTGGTCTTCGCCAACTCCCGCAGGTTGGCCGAGCGTCTCACCGCCCGGCTCAACGAGATCTGGGAGGAGCGGATGGCAGAGACCGCAGTCGCGCAGGACGTGCGGGCCCCGGCGCAGATCATGGCGCAGTCGGGAGCGAGCCGCGGGGCGCCGGCCGTTATCGCGCGGGCTCATCACGGATCGGTGAGCAAGGAGCAGCGGGCCGCGATCGAGGAGGACCTCAAGGCAGGACGGTTGCCCGCGGTCGTCGCGACGAGCAGCCTCGAGCTCGGCATCGACATGGGCGCGGTCGACCTCGTCATCCAGGTCGAGAGCCCGCCGAGCGTCGCGAGTGGCCTGCAGCGTGTCGGCCGGGCCGGTCACCAGGTGGGGGCGGTGAGCAGGGGCGTGCTCTTCCCGAAGTTCCGCGGCGACCTCGTCCAGACGGCCGTGGTCGTCGAACGGATGCGTGCCGGCGCCATCGAGTCGCTCCGGGTCCCGGCCAACCCGGTCGACGTCCTCGCTCAGCACATCGTCGCGATGTGCGCCATGGACGACTGGACGCTCGCCGGGCTCGAGACCCTCGTGCGCCGGTCAGCGAGTTTCGCCGGCCTGCCACGGTCGGTGCTCGAGGCGACCCTCGACATGCTCTCGGGCAAGTACCCGAGCGAGGAGTTCGCCGAGCTACGCCCGAGGATCGTCTGGGACCGAGTCACCGACACGCTCACCGGCCGGCGCGGCGCGCAACGGCTCGCGGTGACGAGCGGGGGCACGATTCCCGACCGGGGGCTCTATGCCGTGTTCCTCGTCTCAGGGGAGGGCGCCGGTCGTCGGGTCGGTGAGCTCGACGAGGAGATGGTCTACGAGTCGCGCGTCGGCGATGTCTTCACGCTCGGCACGTCGTCGTGGCGGATCGAGGACATCACCCACGACCGGGTCCTCGTCACGCCGGCACCGGGTCAGCCCGGACGACTGCCCTTCTGGAAGGGCGACCAGCCCGCGCGTCCGGCCGAGCTCGGCCGGGCCCTGGGCGGATTCGTCCGCGAGGTCGTCGGTCTCACGGCCGAGCGCGCCCGCAAGCGGGTCAGGGTGGCCGGGCTCGACGAGTGGGCGGCAGACAACCTGCTCGGCTACCTGGCGGAGCAGCGCGAGGCCACGGGGCACGTGCCCGACGACCGGACCATCGTCGTCGAACGCTTCCGTGACGAGATCGGCGACTGGCGGGTCGCGGTGCTGTCCCCCTTCGGCGGGCAGGTTCACGCCCCGTGGGCCTTGTGCGTGGCGGCCCGGATGCGGGAACGCTTCGGCGTCGACGTGCAGGCCATGCATGGCGATGACGGCATCGTCTTCCGGCTCCCCGACCTCGAGTTCGAGGAGGGGACGGACCAAGGGGGCGCGATCGGTCGGCAGCTCGTCGAGCTGGTCACCCTCGAGCCTGAGGATGTCACCGAGATGGTCACCGCCGAGATCGGTGGATCGGCACTGTTCGCGGCCCGGTTCAGGGAGTGCGCGGCCCGTGCGCTGTTGCTGCCTCGCCGCCGCCCCGACAAGCGACAGCCACTGTGGCAGCAGCGTCAGCGCTCCGCGCAGCTGCTCGAGGTGGCCAGCCAGTACCCGACCTTCCCGATCGTCCTCGAGGCGGTGCGTGAGTGCGTCCAGGACGTCTTCGACGTGCCCGGGCTGGTCGACCTCATGACCGACATCCGTTCTCGTGCGGTGACGCTCGTCGAGCTCGAGTCGAGCAAACCCTCGCCCTTCGCGAGCTCGCTCGCCTTCGGCTACGTCGCGCAGTACCTCTACGAGGGCGACTCCCCGCTCGCCGAACGCCGGGCTGCGGCCCTCGCGCTCGACCCGGCCCTGCTGTCCGAGCTGCTCGGGCAGGGCGAGGCGCTCGCCCTGCGCGACCTGCTCGATCCGCAGGCCGTCGCCACGACCGAGGCGCAGCTGCAACGGCTCACCCCCGAGCGCGGCGCCCGCGACGCGGAGGACCTCGCCGACCTGGTCCGCGTCCTCGGGCCGCTGTCCGTCGGTGACATCGTGGCGCGAGCCGCCGAAGGCTTCGAGCCGCCGGGGATCGAGGCAGCCCTGCGAGAGTTGGAGAGCTCCCGACGGGTCATCGCGGTTCGGGTCGCCGGGCAGGACCGATGGGCTGCCATCGAGGACGCCGGCCGGCTCCGCGACGCGCTCGGCACGGCGCTGCCCGTGGGGGTCCCACACGCCTTCCTCGAGCCGGTCCCCGATCCGCTCGCGGACCTCGTCGCCCGGTTCGCCCGCACCCACGGCCCGTTCACGGCCGACACCGTGGCCCGATGGTGGGGGCTCGGCCCGGCCGTCGGCCACGACGCCCTTCGCCGGCTCGTCTCTGCGGGGAGGCTCGTCGAGGGTGAGCTGCTCCCGGTCGAGAACGGCGGTGGCCGCGGGCCGGAGTTCTGCGACGCAGAGGTCCTGCGGCTGCTCCGACGCCGTTCCCTCGCTGCGTTGCGCCACGAGGTCGAGCCGGTCACCCAACGCGACCTGGCCCGTTTCCTGCCCCAGTGGCAGGGCATCGGGGCCGGGTTGCGCGGCCGGGAGGGCCTGCTGCGCGCCGTCGAGCAGCTCACCGGGGCGGTCGTGCCGGCCAGCGCCCTCGAGACGCTCATCCTCCCGGCGCGGGTGGTCGACTACCGGCCTGCCATGCTCGACGAGGCGATGAGCGCGGGTGAGGTGACGTGGCGCGGCCACGGGGCTCTGCCGGGCGATGACGGCTGGATCAGCCTGCACCTGAGCGAGACGGCATACCTCACGCTCGTTCCGCCGGAGGAGCGGGAGCTCACCGACGCCGAGCGCGCCGTCCTCGTCGGGCTCCGCGATGGCGGCGCATGGTTCTTCCGGGCCCTCGCCGGGCATCTCGAACTCGGCGACACCGAGCTGCTCGACGCGCTGTGGTCGCTGCTCTGGTCGGGACAGGTCACCGGCGACACGATCGCGCCGCTGCGGGCACTGCTGTCCGGCGGACGCACCACCCACCGGCGCGCCGCCCGCGGCCCCCGGGGACCCCGGGGACCCCGGGGGAGCCGGTATGCCGCGCGCCGCGGAACGCTCGGACGGTTCGGCTCCCTGCCGGAGATCCCCCCGACTCGCGGACTGGTGGCCTCGTGCCCGGCGACAGGCGTTGGACGGTGGAGCGCCCTTCCCCCTGCCGAGACCGATCCGACCGTGCGGGCGGTCACGAGCGCCGAACTGCTCCTCGATCGCTACGGCGTGCTCACACGGGGCTCGGTCGTCTCGGAGGAGGTTCCTGGTGGTTTCGCCGCCGTCTATCGGGTGCTCGCAGCCGCAGAGGAGGCCGGGAAGGTGCGGCGGGGGTACTTCGTCGAGTCGCTCGGCGCTTCTCAGTTCGCGGCCCCGGGCGCGGTCGACCGGCTTCGGTCCTTGGCGCGACTGCCCTCTGCCGCGCTGCCGGACCGACCCCGTCCCATTGATACTCAGGCCTTGGTGCTCGCCGCGCGCGACCCTGCCAACCCCTATGGCGCCGGGTTGGCTTGGCCCGACCGACCCACCACCGAGCCGGCCCAGGACCACAGCAGACGCAAGGGTCACCAACCCGGCCGCAAGGCGGGCGCACTCGTCGTGCTCGTCGACGGCGAACTCGTCCTCTACGTCGAGCGCGGCGGTCGGACCATGCTGTGCTGGTCAGACGACGTCGTGGAGCTGCAGGCCGCGGCCGACGCGCTCGCCCGGTCCGTCCGGGAAGGCGCGCTCGGGCGGCTCACCGTCGAGAAGGCCGACGGCACATCGGTGCTGCGGTCGGATCACCCTCTCGTGCAGGCGCTTTCGCAGGCAGGCTTCCACCTGACGCCGCGCGGTTTGCGGCTGCGCCGGTGATCGCGGTGCCCAACCAAGATCGGAGCGTCGAGCCACCAAGACGCGACTGACCCGCCCGTATGCTGCCGGGCGGGTCAGTCACGTCAGTCGGTGCTCAGCTCGTCGTGGCGTCGTACGCGGTGCCTCGCGGACGACGGGCCATCCGCACGGCCGCCGCGCCGAGAGCCATCAAGGTGCCGCCGAAGACCACCATCGACATGCTGTTGAAGCCGGTGTAGGCGAGGGCGCCGCCGCCCGCGACGCTGCCGGCGGTGGTCGCGATCTTTCCGTACATACTTGTTCTCCTTTGTTGGGTGCCTGCCTTGGACAGGCTCGTGGATTGCCTTGCTGGTGGATGTCGTGGTGGCTCAGCGCGAAAGCCCGGCGGGCGCGGGCTCGGTCACGTGGTGCCAAGTCGCCTGTCGGCGCAGGGCGATGTCCCATGCGGAACGGATCAGGACGGCCATGAGGAAGGCGTCGAAGGCCATCTCGAGGACCAGCGGCAGCGCGACCAGCCTGGCTCGCCATCCTGCCGTCCAGACCGTGACGAGCCGTTCGGCGAGGAAGATCGCACCGATCCCGACCCAGATCGGGGACCAGTGCAGGCCGAAGATCAGCAGACCACTGACAAGGACGACAAGGTAGAGGGTGAACAGGATCACGCCAGCGGCCATCCCCGCCTGCTGTCCGACGTAGGGCAGGGTGACCCGAGTGAGGCCGTAGGCACCGAGGTTCTCCAGCGCCCCGCGCTGCCACCGCAGTCGCTGATGCCACAGGTCGCGCCAGGTCGGCATGGTCTCTGTGTAGACGCGGCAACTGCGGGGCGAGATCATCCGGAACCCGAGCGACTTCAGCGCGAGGGTGATCTCGTTGTCCTCGGTCAGCGCCCTCGTGTCGTAGAACTCGCCGCTGGGCCGGTGCTCGCTGACGGCCTGGAGCGCCGGCCACCGGAACATGGTCGCGGTGCCGGTAAGGACCGACACCTTGCCCTTCTTGACGGCGATCTCCCGGGCGTAGCGGGCGTACTCGTTGCGCTGCATCTGAGCCAGCAGGCCTGGGCGGTCATCGCCGTAGAAGATGCCGCCGACTGCGCCGATGTCCTGCCTGTCGTCGAAGGCCCGCGTCGCCACCTCGATCCATCGCGGATGCAGGGTTGAGTCGGCGTCCATGGCGAGCACGAGGTCCTGCTCAGCCCATTCGAAGGTGGCTGCCTCCTGGGTGATCGCCTGGTTGAGAGCACCCGCCTTCTTGTGGGTGTTGTCCTGGGTGACGAAGACCGCGGCGCCCTGCGCGAGCGCCAGCTCGGCTGTCTCGTCGGTGCAGTTGTCGGCCACCACGACGATGCGCTCTGGCGGCCGGGTCTGCTGCTGCAGCGATCTCAGGGTCGCCACGATGTGCTCGGCCTCGTTGTGTGCCGGCACGAAGGCATGGACGCGGAACGCGTCGGTGTCAGCCTGTTGCACGGATTCCCCCCAGAGCCCAATCGGGCGTCTCGTCTCAGCGGCCCCCCAGCCGCAGCACCAGACTGTACAGGATCTGTCCTTTCTTGACTATTCCTTTACCAAATGTGGTCAAATCCGACACAAGCAGATGCCAACGGGGGTGGCATCCCGCTGGGGTGGCCGCTACGAGCGCGGCGCGCGGCGCAGTGCGAGTGGCAGCGTGAGGAGGGTCAGCACAGCGGCGGAAAGGAGCGCGACCGAGAATGACGTACGCAAGGCCACCGCCCCGACGAGGATCGACCCGATCCCCGTGCCCGCATCGAAGCCGATGTTCCACACGGCGCTGGCAAGGTTGTGATGGGCCCGCGAGACGGACCCGAACGCCATGACGAGGGTGAGATTCTGGAGAGCGCCGTATCCGAAGCCGATGAGGACCATCCCGACGAGAAGCGTCAAGGCGCTGGTTGCCGCAGGCTCCCGCACGGCCAGAGCCACGACGATCAAGCCGATCGTCGTGGCGAGCACCAGCGGCCAGACGAATCGCTCCGCGCCGCGCCGGTCGGCGAGCAGACCGGCATACCACCGGGTCAATGCCGTGACGAGGCCGAGCAGGAAGAGCCCGGCTGTCGTCAGCAGGGGAGAGGCGACCATCTGTGGGGTGAAGGTGAGGACCGCGCCGCCGGCGAGCGTCACCCCGAGCAGTAGCACGGTGGGCCGGACGAGGCGCAGGTATGCCGCCCAGCGCCTCGCCCCCGCGGACGCGAACCCTGCAGCGGCCTCCGGGCCGAGATGGGCCGTCGAGCCCTGGTGGACGGCACGGGCGAGCCGGATCGCCGCGGGTATCCCGAGCAGCGGCGCCGAGCTGATGGCGAAGACGGCGAGGTAGCCGGCGTGCTGGGCAAGCCAGGGGCCGAGGGGCAGCAGCACGAGGTTCGGCAGGGCGACCGCGAACCCGTAGACCCCGATCGCCTCACCGCGGCGGGCCGGCTCGACGAGCAGGCCGGCTGCCGAACTCCCGGTCACGGTGATGACCCCGAAGCCGACACCCCGCAGGGCAGACAGGGCGAGCACCGGCCCAAGCGCGTCGCTGAGTGCATAGAGCATGGGAGGTATACCGAGGAAGACCATCCCGGCGACCAGCACCGGCCCCCAACCGAATCGGCGAAGCGCGCCTGGGACGAAGAGCTGCGTGAGGATGGTGGCGAGCAGGAGCACGCCGTTGACGAGTCCGGACTCGGCCTCGTTAGCACCACCGTGCACTGCCCAGAGGGGAGCGACAGGCAGCAGTGCGGCATACCCAGCGAAGCCGGTGATGCTGAGCACGACGAGGGCCGGCATGCCGGGTCTGCGCCAAACCGGGTCCCGCCGGCGGGTTCGAGCCGGCCTTCCCGCATGCGTCACGCCCCGACGGTATCCCGGAGGTGCTGCGAGATACCGTCGGGACGTGGCGGCATTCGGGCTCGTCGTCAGGGCCTCGCTCGTCGCCCACCAGGGATGACGAGCAGAGCGGCGCCCGCCAGTCCGGCCCACATGAGGAGGAACACCGGTGCGTCGCTGCCGCTCGGATCGTGGAGCGCCGCGAAGACCGCACCGGCGAGGGACAGGCCGATGACGCTGCCGAGGACGTCGGAGATGTTGAGGGACGAGCCGGCCGCGCCGTATTCCTCGGGGCGGCTGAGCGAGAGGGCGAGGACGGACGTCGAGGCGGTGGCCAGTCCCATACCGAGGCCGGAGAGGGCGGCGCCGACCCCGACGACCAGCGAAGGCAGGTCGAAGGCGGCGACGCAGGCCAGTACGAGGATGCCGCCGGCGAGGAATCCACCACCGGCCGACACGAGTGCGGGCTTGCGGTCGGCGTAGGCCGCGTTGGCCTGAATGAAGGACCCGAGTGTCCACCCGACGGCGCCCACGCTGAGCATGAGGCCGGCCAGGCCCGGGGTGAGACCGCGCTCGGCGACGAGCATGAGAGGGACGAAGGTCATCGCGCCATCGAACGTGCCGATCAGCAGGAAGCGGCTCGCCATGACCGACGGCAGGCCGCGGGCCATGCGATGGGTCCCGCGCGGGACGAGGCGCGGGACCGCGACGGCGAGGCCGACCAACCCGAGCCCCGTGGCCCCGATCGCGGCGGCGTTGAGCGGCACGATCCGCTCGGCGCCGACCTGCATCACCCCGGCGGAGAGGGCGACGACGACGCCTGTCACCGCGATGGTGCGGCTCCGCGAGCGGTGCATGGCCGACGCGGCTACCGCCTCGCCCTCGATCTGGCGCCGTCTCGACAGGACGACGACATAGGTGACCGCGACCGGGACCACCGCGAGGAGGAAGACCCAGCGCCAGGACCAGGTCGTCGTGACGACGCCGGCAACCGGAGGGCCGACGAGGGCGGGCAGGACCCAGGCCGCCGAGAGCCAACTGAACACCGTCGGCCGCACGGCTTCCGGGTACGCCCGACCGATCACGACGTAGAGCGCGACGATGATGAGCCCGGCGCCCAGACCTGTCACGAGCCGTCCGGTCAGCAGCATCGAGAAGTTCACGGAGAGGCCTGCGATAACCGAGCCGGCCGCGAAGAGCAGCTGACCGAGGATCAGCGGTGGGACCGGGCCGCTCTGGTCGGACCACATCCCGGAGACCACGATGCCCACCAGTTCTCCGGTGAGCATGATCGAGAAGGCAAGGCCGTAGGAGCGCACGGCATCGAGCTCCTGCGCGACGACGGGCATGGCCGTCGAGACCGCCATGGCCTCGAACGCGATGGTTGTCACGAGGAAGATGACCGCGACGGTGACGAGGCGGTGGGCCGCAGACCAGGGCCCGCTCGCTCTGTCCGTCACCTGCGCCACGCTACGTCGTGCCTCGGCATCCGGCGGTACACGGGAACACTCTGGCGTTCGGGCGTCCTAATCGTTGGAGTGTGAGCGGCTGATCGGGATCTGACGGACATCGGGTGCTGCCAGGCGCTCTTCGTTGGCCTCGGAGTCGACGAGCTCCTTCTGGGACTCCAGCTCGGCGTCGACACGGGCCTGGTAGGCAGCCACCTCGACGGCGATCTGCCGCTCATCCCAGCCGAGGGCCGGCGCAACGAGCTCAGCGACGGCGGCCGCACTGTCGGCTCCGCGGCTCGGCGTCTCGATCGAGATCCGCGTCCTGCGCGTGAGGAAGTCGTCGAGGTGGAGAGCAGCCTCGTGAGTGGCGGCGTAGAGCAACTCGACCTTGAGATATTCCTCGGCTCCGGGCAGTGGCTCGTACAGCGCGCTGTCCTTCTCGGCGAGGGCAAAGAGCTCGTGGACGAGGGAGCCGTAGCGCTCGAGCAGATGGGTGATCCGCCAGACCGGGAGACGCTGGTCACGGCCGAGCCTGTCGATCTGGTTGACGAGGGCCGGGTAGCCTTCCGCCCCCGAGAGCGGGATGCAGTCGGTAACGCTGTCGTTGACGTTGCCGCCGAGGTCCTCGCGAGCCGCATCGACGGCGTCCGCCGCCATGACCCGGTAGGTCGTGTACTTGCCGCCCGCGATCGAGACGAGGCCAGGCTGCGGGCGGGCCACGGCGTGCTCGCGGGAGAGCTGGCTGGTGTCTGCGTTCTCTCCGGACAGGAGCGGTCGCAATCCGGCATAGACCCCGTGGATGTCGTCGTGAGTCAGCGGGACCTTGAGCATGCTGTTGATGTGGTCGAGGATGTAGTCGATGTCGGCGCGGGTTGCCGCCGGGTGTGACCGGTCGAGGTCCCAGTCGGTGTCGGTCGTGCCGATGATCCAGTGGGTGCCCCAGGGGATGACCAAGAGCACTGACTTCTCGGTGCGCAGGATGAGGCCGGACTCCGACGTGATCCGGTCGCGAGCGACGACGATGTGCACTCCCTTGGATGCGCGCACGTGGAACCGCCCTCGGCCCCCGGCCAGGGTCTGGATGTCGTCGGTCCAGACCCCGGTGCAGTTGATGACGACGGAGGCGGGCACGTCGATCCGTTCACCCGTCTCGACGTCCTCGACGACGGCGCCGACGATGCGTTCGCCCGCCCGGAGCAGGTCGACGACCCGGGCTGAATTGAGGACCGTCGCTCCATAGGCCGCCGCGGTGCGAGCCGTCGTGAGGGTGTGGCGGGCATCGTCGGCCTGCGCGTCGTAGTAGAGGAGCCCGCCGGTCAGGGCGTCCCGGCGCAGGGCCGGCGCGAGCTTGAGGGCACCGGTACGAGTCAGTTGCTTATGGCGCGGTACGGAGCGCGCTCCAGCCATGGTGTCGTAGAGCGTCAATCCGGCCGTGACATAGGGGCGCTCCCAGCCGCGGCTGGTCAAGGGGTAAAGGAACGAAACCGGCCGGACGAGGTGCGGTGCGATAAGGCTGAGCATGAGCTCGCGCTCTCTGAGCGCCTCACGGACGAGGTCGAAGTTCATCTGCTCGAGGTAGCGCAGCCCGCCATGGAAGAGCTTGGACGAGCGTGATGAGGTACCCGATGCGAAGTCACGCTGTTCGACCAGAGCGGTCGAGAGGCCACGGGTGGCGGCATCGAGGGCGGTGCCGGCGCCGGTGACACCGCCTCCGACGACGAGGACGTCAAACTCCGTCCTGGCCAGACGCTGCCAAGCACGGGACCGGTATTCCGCGTCAAGACGCACGGGACTCGTCATCGGCTTCCCTCCAGATGGTGGCTTCGGGTCCCAACTCTAGATCGTGCTCAGAAGGGTGGCGGGTCCTCGTCGCGGGC
>JAKDLQ010000058.1 GCA_030452775.1 Micrococcales bacterium
CCCGTCTTCGCCTGGAAGGGCGAGACGCTGCCCGAGTACTGGTGGTGCACCGACCAGATCCTCACCTGGCCAGCAGATGAGAGCGGTGAGCTCCGCGGACCGAACATGATCCTCGACGACGGCGGCGACGCCACCATGCTCGTTCACCGGGGCCGTGAGTGGGAGCAGGCCGGACAGGTCCCCGCCGCGACCGACGACGACTCAGAGGAGTTCCGCGTCTTCAAAGAGCTGGTCCGCCAGACCATGGCGAGTGACCCGCGGAAGTGGACGGCGATCGCTGCCGGCATCAAGGGCGTCACCGAGGAGACCACGACGGGTGTCCACCGCCTCTACCAGCTGGCCGAAGCCGGCGGACTGCTTTTTCCGGCCATCAACGTCAACGACTCGGTGACCAAGAGCAAGTTCGACAACACCTACGGCTGTCGCCACTCGCTCATCGACGGGCTCAACCGCGCGACCGATGTCCTCATCGGCGGCAAGGTCGCGGTCGTGTGCGGATACGGCGACGTCGGCAAGGGCTGCGCCGAGTCGCTGCGCGGCCAGGGTGCCCGGGTCATCGTCACCGAGATCGACCCCATCTGTGCGTTGCAGGCGGCCATGGACGGCTTCCAGGTGGCTCGACTGGAGAGCGTCACGCGCATCGGGGACATCTTCATCACCGCGACCGGGTGCTACGACGTCATCACGGCGGATCACATGTCGCAGATGAAGAACAAGGCGATCGTCGCCAACATCGGCCACTTCGACAACGAGATCGACATGGCGGGCCTGGCTCGCATCCCGGGGATCAGGAAGACCGAGATCAAGCCGCAGGTCCACGAGTGGAGCTTCGCTGCGACGGACGCCACCACGGCGAAGTCGATCATCGTCCTGTCCGAGGGACGCCTGATGAACCTCGGCAACGCGACGGGGCATCCGAGCTTCGTCATGAGCAACTCGTTCTCCAACCAGACGATCGCGCAGATCGAGCTCTTCACCAAGCCGGGAGACTACGAGACGCAGGTCTACACCTTGCCGAAGCGTCTCGATGAGAAGGTGGCCCGTCTGCACCTCGATGCCCTCGGGGTGCAGCTCACCGAGCTGACCAAGGACCAGGCGGAATACCTCGGTGTCGACGTGGCGGGCCCATACAAGCCTGAGCTCTACCGCTACTGAGTGACGATCACGCGTCCCTGACATGGCAGGATGGCGGCGGGCAGAAGGACCGCGATCCGCACGGTTCCGGCCGATGCTTCATCACCACACCGCAGGGGAGTCACCATGAAGAAGCTCTTGTCCATCGCTGCCGCCGTGTCGTTGACCGTCGCCATGACCGCGTGCAGCAAGGACACCGAGGTGCCGAGCACGCCGACGGCCGCGATAACCACGGCAACACAACCAGCGACGGCGATGGTCGAGCCACCCTCGGACAGGCCGTCGGACGACATGGCACAGGCACCCACCGGGACGTCCTCCGGTGCGGCGTCGAGCTCACCGACAGGCGCGCCGGCCCACGTCGACCAGTCCACCCCGGAGGCGGCCATGACCAGCTGGTTCGATGCCATGCTCGGCGGCGACAGCACGAGCGTGTGCGCCCTCATGGCGACCAAGGGTCAGGCCCTCAAGGACGTCCCCAAGGCGGTCGAGACCTGCAAGACGATGGTCGACCCGATGCTGAAGACCCTGGAGCCGGTCAAGGACATGCTCAAGGACCTCGACGTCAAGGGCGCAACGGTGAACGGCGACCGCGCGAACTTCGAGAACGCCACGACGACCCCGGCCATGGCCGCACAGCTCATCAAGCCGTTCAAGGCGGTCAAGGTGAAGGGCAAGTGGTACATCACGGAGTGACTCCACCGGGACGATTTCACGGACAAGGCGGCCCCCTGTGTGATGATTTGGGCAGGTGGGGGTGTGGTTCGCGAACAACGCGTTCCGAGGGAGGAATCTCGTGATGAAGGGTCGGGTACTGGTCGTCGACGATGACCTCGCGCTCGCGGAGATGCTGGGAATCGTGCTGCGCAACGAAGGTCTCGAGGTGACGCACTGCGCGGACGGCGCTGAGGCCCTAGCCGCCTTCAGGGAGTCGCGACCTGACCTTGTGCTGCTGGACCTCATGCTTCCCGGCCTCGACGGCATGGAGGTATGCCGCCGGATCAGGGCCGAGAGCGGCGTTCCCATCGTCATGCTGACGGCCCGCACCGACACCGTGGACGTCGTCGTCGGGCTCGAGTCCGGCGCCGACGACTACGTCGTCAAGCCCTTCAAGCCGCAGGAGCTGATCGCCCGGATCCGCGTCCGGCTGCGTCGTGGGGAGGATCCAGAGCCCGAGCGGCTGACCATCGGCGACGTCGAGATCGATGTCGCCGGCCACTCCGTCACCCGGGCGGGAGAGCGGCTGAGCCTGACTCCGCTCGAGTTCGACCTGCTCGTGGCCCTCGCCCGCAAGCCCTGGCAGGTCTTCACCCGCGAGGTGTTGCTCGAGGAGGTCTGGGGGTATCGGCACGCCGGTGACACTCGACTGGTCAATGTCCACGTCCAGAGGTTGCGCTCCAAGATCGAGCACGACCCGGAGCATCCCGAGATCGTCGTCACCGTCCGCGGCGTCGGATACAGGGCCGGCCAGACCTGACATGTCGCGCCGGTTTGCGTTGACCGGGCTCGCCGCGCGGGCCGGGTCCGTGCTGCGCGCGCGGGTAGGTGACGTCTGGCACCTGTGGCGCTCGTCCTTGAGCTTCCGGGTGGTGGCCGCGACGATGCTGCTCGGCGTCCTGGTCCTCGCCGCAGTCGGCACCTACCTGTATGGCTCGATCGCCCAAGGGCTGGTCGATGGCCGACAGCGGATCGCCGCCGAGGACAGCCTGCGTGACGCCAGCGACGCGCAGAGGCAGTTCGATGCCAACGACATGAACGCCACTCAGGCCGAGCTGACCCAGAGCGCCACCTCCATCGTCAACCAGTATCGCCGGGATGTCGGTAGTGACCGCCGCTACGTCATCTTCATGCGCAACGACAAGAACGACTGGCCGGTCATCATCAGCCCCATCGAGAGCGGCGCGATCGGGGTGCGGTTCATCCCGGACGAACTGCGCACCGCGGTGTCGGCGGAGCCCGGTCGTCAACATCTGCAGGTCGGGACGATCGACGACACGGACGGGACGGTCTCCGCGGTCTTCGTCGGTCAGACCATCTCGCTGCCGGTCGCCGGGCCCTACGGGCTCTACTTCGTCTACCCGATGCAGCGTGAACGCGAGATCATCAACCTCATCGGCCAGACCTTCCTCTTCGGTGGGCTCGCGCTCATCTTGCTGCTCGGCGCGATCGCTTTCGTCGTCACCCGCCTGGTCGCCGATCCGGTCCGCCGTGCCGCGCGCGTGGCTGAGCGATTCGCCGGAGGGCACCTCAATGAGCGCATGCGAGCCAAGGGCGAGGACGACCTGGCCCGCCTCGGCACCTCGTTCAACGCCATGGCGGCCTCCATCCAGCAGCAGATCGCCCAGCTGGAGAACCTGTCCCGGGTGCAGCAGCGGTTCGTCTCGGATGTCTCCCACGAACTGAGGACTCCGCTGACCACCATCCGCATGGCCGGCGAACTGATCCACGAGGCGCGAGCCGGCTTCGACCCCACTGTTGCGCGCTCCGCAGAGCTGCTCATGGGTCAGCTCGATCGCTTCGAGGCGCTACTGTCGGACCTTCTCGAGATCTCCCGGTTCGATGCCGGTGCCGCAGCTCTCGAGCTGGAAGCGAGCGACCTGCGCTCGTGCGTCGACCGCGTCGTGGATTCGCTGACGCCCATCGCCGCGAGCAGGGGCAGCCGGCTCATCGTCCTTGCCCCGTCAGAGCCGGTCATCGCGCCGATCGACGCCCGCCGGATCGAGCGGATCCTGCGCAACCTCGTGTCCAACGCGATCGAGCACGGCGACGGCAATCCCGTCGAGATCCGGCTCGGTAGCAACGATGCCGCAGTCGCGGTCAGCATCCGCGACCACGGGGTCGGCCTGCGCCCCGGTGAGGCTGCGCTCGTGTTCACCCGCTTCTGGCGGGCCGACCCGGCTCGCGCCCGAACGACAGGGGGAACCGGCCTGGGCCTGGCGATATCACTCGAGGATGCGCACCTGCACGCCGGTCGGCTCGAGGCGTGGGGCTCGCCTGGCGAGGGGTCCTGCTTCCGCCTCACGCTGCCCCGTCGAGCCGGCAGCCCGATCGCGAACTCGCCGCTGCCGCTGGGTCCTGTCGTCGCCGAGCCGCCGGCCTCGCGTGGATCCGCACGCGCGGCGCTCCCCGTGCCCGCGCGCCGTCAGGATCCCTCGGCGCGGGTCACCGAACGGACGCCATGAGCACCCGCCGACGCCTCGTGAGCGTGCTTGTCGCCGGAGTCGCCGCGCTCATGCTGTTCGCCTGCGGCGGACTGCCCGATCACTCTCCGGTCACCGATGGTGGCCGCCTCGGCGACTCGGTCGTCGACCCGATCCGGGTCATCCCGCAGGGTCCTGCTGAGGGAGCCTCCCAGGAGCGAGTGGTCCTGGGCTTCATCCGAGCCGGTGAGGACTACGACGAGACACACGAGACGGGGCGCGCCTATCTGGCCCCGGCCTCGGCGGACCTGTGGCGGTGGTCGACGGAGCCCGTGACGGTCTATGACACTGCGGATGACCTGAGGATCAGGAGGATCACCCCCGACACGGTGGAGGTGTCGACCGTGGCAGTGGCGCAGGTGTCACCCGAGGGCCGCTATCGGGAACTTCCCTTCGGGACTGTGGCCAAGATGACGTTCGTCCTCACCAAGGTCGGCGGCGAGTGGCGAATCGAGCTGCCCCCCACCGGCTTCGGCCTGTGGCTCGACAGCAACGCCTTCGACCGGCTGTACGTGCCGCGTCAGATCAACTATGTGACACCGTCGGGAAGGCGCCTGGTCCCGGACATCCGCTGGTTCTCCAGTGGGGCGAAGCTGGCGACCACTCTCGCCCGTGCCCAGCTTGAGCCGGTGCCGGAGTATCTCGCGGGCGCGGTTGCGACGGGGGTCCCTCCGGGCACCCTGCTCGCGGTCAACGCGGTGCCCATCGACGCCGGCCTGGCCACCGTCAATCTCAACGCGGCCGCGCTCGCCGCGGATCCGCAGGAACGGACCACGATGTGGGCCCAACTCGTTGCGACCCTCTCGCAGGTTCCCGGGGTCGACTCGGTGGCGCTCTCGGTCGAGGGGACGAGCCTCGAGTTGCCCGACGGCGGGACGAGCGCCACCTCCGCGGCCGAACTCGACTTCGAGAGGGCCGCCTACCCCAACCTCGCCACGGCACTCCTGCGCGGACCCGAAGGACGGATCTCGCGCATCGATCCTCGGTACATTCCCGACGACGCCATCAGCAAGCTCCACACCGACACCCGCCGTCGTGATGACGATCCGGTCAACATTCCTGATGGATGGCGATCCCTCGCGCTCTCGGTCGATGGGAAGGAGGTCGCCGCGATCGACGGCGACCGCAATTACCTGTCCCGTTGGCGCGGTACCGATGTCGTCAAGGCGCCGCGTTTCGCGACCGAGCTGTCGCGTCCCGCCTATGACGACTCGGGATCTCTCTGGGTCGGGGGGACCGACTCCCGTGGGATCGGGCGGATCTGGGTCATGAGGACCGGCGAGACGGGCCGAGGTGGCATGCCCACACCGATCGAGGCGCCCTGGCTCGCGGAACGCAGGGTGGTGGCGCTCACCGTGGCCCCGGACGGCGCTCGACTGCTGGTGGTGACGAGCGCACCCGACGGCAGCGACGTCCAGCTGGGTGTGGCGGGTGTCGTCCGCGGGCCGAACACCGTTCCGCTGTCCGTGTCGGCCCCGCTGCGGCAGGCCGCGCCGTTGACGCTCATCCGAGACGTCACCTGGCTCGACCCCGACTCGTTCGCGGTGCTCGGCCAGATCAAGGCGACAGAGCCGGTACGCCCATGGATCGGTCATGTCGGTGCCGGGTTGGACGGCGTGCGTCGCCAAGGCGCCCGGGACCCCGCGACGTGGCGGCTCGCGCCCGTGCCGAAGGCTCGGTCGATCACGTCGGTCGGCGGCCCCCGCGGCATCCTTGTCATCACCGAGGACGGTCGGGTCCTGGCGCGGGCGGGATCGGCGTGGCGGCAGGTCGCCCGGGGCACGGACCTACTCATCCCCGGACACTGACGGCGCCGCCACAAGGACCGCGGGGAGTCCACACGGTCTCCGTCGTGATCCCGTCATCCACAGGTCCAGGGCCGGCAGTCGCCGATTCGCGGACGAGGTGGATCCAATGCCCCCATGACATCGAGGCCTTCCTCCGTGCTCGACCTGGTCCTGCCTGCCGAGTGCGCCGGTTGCCATCGCGCCGGGGCGTCCTGGTGCCGTCGCTGCGACCGGGCGCTCACGAGGCTCGCCCTTCCCTCCGGTCCGTCGATGGTGGTCCCGGACCCGCCGCCGAGGAGGCTGCCGGACACGGTGGCCTGGGGACTCTACGACGACCCGCTCCGGGCCGCGATCACCGCCTGGAAGGATGAGGGTCGACGCGATCTGCTGACGGTGCTCGCGCCGCTGCTCGCCGCCGCGATGGAGGCAGCCTGCGCACACGCGGACTGGACCCAGGGGCCGGTCCTCATCGTTCCTGCCCCCTCCTCGTCTCGCTCCACGCGGATTCGCGGGGACATGCCGTCGGTCGACCTCGCCGGCGGGGCCGTTCGAGCACACCTGAGCAGACGCACGCTGCGCCTCGTGCCCGCAGTGGCGCCGGCACGGGCTGTCGCCGACCAGGCCGGCCTCAGCGCCACCTCGCGGACGGCCAACCTGCGTCGCGCCCACGTCGTCGCTTCGCGCTGGCTGCCCGTGGTGCGTGATCGGCGGTGTCTCGTCGTCGATGACGTGCTCACCACCGGGGCGACGATCACCGAGTGCGCGCGCGCCCTGATGCAGGCCGGCGCGATGGAGGTGCGCGGGGCCACGGTGGCCATCTCCCGCCGGCGCACGGCCCTGGACGGACGGTGACCGACGGTGACCGACGGTGACCGACGGTGACCGACGAGACTACCCTTGGCGCCCGCGACTTTGGGCCGATGCCTTCCGCCGGACGCACGCCGCAAGTAGGGTCGAGGCAGGAGACCGCTCCCGGCCGCCGATGTCCCGTCGCGCCACGGAGCAGATGCCGAAAGGGGTGGTGCCGGTGCACCAAGGGCCTGAGCCGGGCCCGACACATCTGGCTGAACACATCCTGAGAGCGCCGATTCCGGCGCGATCAAGGAGGAGGAACCGTGGAGATCGTCGTCACTGGACGTCGCGTTCAGATTCCCAACCGCTTCCGAGAGCTGCTCGACGAGCGAATGGCCAAGGTGGCCTCCCTTGCACCCAAGGTGCATCGGGTCGATGTCGTCGTCACCCACGAACGAACGAGCCGTGGCGCAGAGCGCGTCGAGATCACCTGCCACGCCAAGGGCCCAGTAGTGCGGGCGGAGGCGGCGATGGACGACAAGTTCGCGGCACTCGACGCGGCCGTGGACAAGCTCACGGAACGGCTGCGGCGTATGCACGACAAGCAGCGCGTGAGCCGCGGACGTCGACTCCCCGAGTCGGTGGCCCAGGCCACCGCGCGGATCACCCCGGCGGAGACGGAAGACGCGGTCACGGAGGAGCCTGATGACCTCGATCGCTTCGGAGCGGTGGGCAACAGCCCCATCGAGGTGCGCGAGAAGGTGCACACCGCCGCCCCGATGACGCTTGAGGACGCCATCAACCAGATGGAGCTCGTCGGGCACGACTTCTTTCTCTTCCACGACTCCGACACCGATCGGCCGAGCGTCGTCTATCGGCGCCGCGGCTGGAGCTATGGAGTGCTGTATCTCGAGACCGACCGTGGGGACGTGGCGGCCACCGGCTAAGTGACTGCTCCTCGGCACAGCGCGGCCGCGTCTTGCGAGGATGACCCTGTGCAGAATCCCGCTAGCGTCCGCATCCGTGTGCTCATCGTCGATGACCACGCGCTCTACCGGCGTGGGTTGCTGACGATGCTCGATGCCGAGGACGGTATCGAGGTGATCGGAGAGGCGGCCGACGGGATCGAAGCTGTGGTACGCGCCGAGGAGCTGCTCCCCGACGTGGTGGTCCTTGACGTGAGCATGCCCAAGCGTGGGGGAATCGACGCCTGCCGGGCGATCAAAGGCTCTGTTCCGTCGACCAGGATCCTCATGCTCACCAGTTCCGAGGACGAGACCCACCTGTTCGAGGCCGTGCGGGCAGGAGCCAACGGCTATCTCCTCAAAGACGCCTCACCCGAAGAGGTCGCCGAGGCCATCCGAGGCGTCCACGATGGGCAGTCGCTCCTCTCGCCCATGATGGCCGCCAAGCTGCTGACGGAGTTCGCCGCCCTCAGCTCACCTCGCACCGCTCCGAGAAGCGGGCCGGGGCTCGACATGCCCCGGCTGACCGATCGAGAGCTCGACATCCTGCGACTCGTCGCGCGAGGACGGCTCAACCGGGAGATCGCGGCGGAGCTGTTCATCTCCGAGAACACGGTGCGCAACCACATTCGCAACATTCTCGACAAGCTGCAGCTGCACTCGCGGACCGAAGCGGCCCTCTACGCCGTCCGGCAGCGGCTCATCGACCCCGACGAATGAGCGCGGGCGTCGCTGTTCCCACTCGGAACATCACACGGGAGCTGGCCCGGCGCGTGGCGATCGCGGCTCAGGGGCTCCTCGACCCGCGCCCCGAGCCGTTCACCGCGACGATGCGCCATGTGCAGCGGGTCATCGACCGGGTCGCCGTCGTGCAGATCGACAGCGTCAACGTCCTCACGCGCAGCCACTATCTGCCGTTCTTCTCCCGCCTCGGCCCCTACGACACGAGCCTGCTCGACCGAGCCAGGGACCGGGCCCCACGCCGGCTCGTCGAGTACTGGGCGCACGAGGCGAGCCTCATCTCGCCGCAGACCTGGCCGCTGCTCGAGCACCGGATGCGGGATGCCGGCGAGCACGCCTGGGGCTCGATGCGGCGGATCCTCACCGAGCGGCCCGACGTCGTCGACGACGTGCTGACCGAGGTCGAACGTCGCGGCCCGATGACGGCGCGCCAGGTCGAGACGGCGCTCGATCACGACCGGCCCCGCACCCAGGACAGCTGGGGCTGGAACTGGTCGGAGGTCAAGGCGGCCCTCGAGTACCTCTTCTGGGCCGGCCGGATCAGCTCGGCCGGGCGGACAACCCAGTTCGAGCGACGGTATGCCGCTCTCGACGCCACGGCGCCCCCTGCCCTTCGTGAGGCGTGGACGCACCGGCCGGGACGCGAGGCCGACCCCGACCGCTTCGTCGAGCTGGTCCGGATCGCGGCCCGCGCCCACGGGATCGGGACCGAGCGGTGCCTCGCAGACTACTTCCGGATCACCCGGAGCCAGGCCCGGCCCGCCATCGCCACACTCCTCGCACGCGGCGAGCTCATCCCGGTCGCCGTCCCGGGCTGGGCGCCGGCCTACCTCCACGCCGAGGCGCGGCTCCCGCGCCGTGCGCACACCGAGGCGCTGCTCAGCCCCTTCGACTCGCTCGTCTGGCAGCGCGAACGGGTCCAGGCACTCTGGGACTTCCGCTACCGGATAGAGATCTACACACCCGCCCACAAGCGGGTGCACGGTTACTACGTGCTGCCCTTCCTCTACGGCGATCGACTGGTCGCCCGCTGCGACCTCAAAGCCGACCGAGTGGCCGGGGTGCTGCGCTGCCACCGCGTGACGTGGGAGCCGGACCCGCCACCGGGCTCCGGAGCGGCCCTGATGCGCAACCTCGAGTCGATGGCGGCGTGGCTGGGACTCGGCCACGTCGTGCAGGTCACGGGCCGGTGAAGGCCGGCGCGGCGGCATACGGAACCTTTGGTCCGTGCCGGAGCGTTGGTCGGGAAGCGGGGGAAACGACTAGCCTAGGCAGGTCCCGCGTGTCATGGCGGGGAGGGCCTCCGTCCACCGGGCGGCGGTGACTATACGTTGAGTCGGGAGTGAGATCGCACCATGGTCATCGACAAGCTGCTGCGTGTCGGCGAGGGCCGGACCCTCAAACGGCTCCAGCGCATCGCCCAGCAGGTCAACGCGCTCGAGGCTGACTTCGAGAAGCTCTCCGATGAGGAGCTGCGCGAGGAGACCCCGAACTTCCGGGCGCGCCTCAAGGCCGGCGAGACCCTCGATGACCTGCTTCCCGAGGCCTTCGCGGCGGTCCGCGAGGCGAGCAAGCGCACGCTGGGCCAGCGGCACTTCGACGTCCAGCTCATGGGCGGCGCCGCGCTGCACCAGGGCAACGTCGCCGAGATGAAGACCGGTGAGGGCAAGACGCTGGTCGCGACTCTCCCGTGCTACCTCAACGCCTTGCCGGGCGAGGGAGTACACGTCATCACCGTCAACGACTTCCTCGCCGAGTACCAGTCCGAGCTGATGGGCCGGGTCCATCGCGCGCTCGGCATGGAGACCGGCTGCATCCTCGCGGCGATGACGCCCGATCAGCGTCGCGTCGAGTACGCCAAGGACATCACGTACGGCACCAACAATGAGTTCGGTTTCGACTACCTGCGCGACAACATGGCGTGGAGTCCGGACGAGCTGGTCCAGCGCGGTCACCACTTCTGCATCGTTGACGAGGTCGACTCGATCCTCATCGACGAGGCTCGCACCCCCCTGATCATCTCCGGTCCGGCCGATGCCGCGACCAAGTGGTATGTCGAGTTCGCCAAGATCGTGCGCCGCCTCGACCGCGGTGAGGACGGCCGCGGCGACTACGAGGTCGACGAGAAGAAGCGCACCGTCGGGGTGCTCGAGCCCGGCATTGCCAAAGTAGAGGACCTGCTCGGCATCGAGAACCTCTATGAGTCGGTCAACACCCCCCTCATCGGCTACCTCAACAACGCGATCAAGGCCAAGGAGCTGTTCAAGCGGGACAAGGACTACGTCGTGATCAACGGCGAGATCCTCATCGTCGACGAACACACCGGACGCATGCTCGCCGGTCGTCGCTACAACGAGGGCATGCACCAGGCCATCGAGGCGAAGGAGGGCGTCGAGATCA
>JAKDLQ010000059.1 GCA_030452775.1 Micrococcales bacterium
ACGGTGGCGAGGTGACCCCGGCGCAGCTGTGGCGCACATTCCAGGACGAGTACCTGCCCAACTCTGATGCTCCCTGGGGCCGCTTCCAGCTCGTCAACGTCGTCACCGACTCGACCGTCGATGGTGCGAGCACGATCGAGGCGACATTGACCGACAACGGCCAGGGTGTCACGATCACCGGCACCGGCAACGGCCCCATCGCAGCCTTCTGCGACGCGCTCCAGAGCATCGAGGACGGGCCCGATGTTCGCGTCCTTGACTATGCGGAGCACGCGATGTCCGCCGGTGGCGACGCGACGGCCGCAGCCTACGTCGAGACGGCAGTCGGCGACCGGGTCCTGTGGGGGGTCGGCATCGACCCGTCGATCGTCACGGCCTCGCTCAAGGCGATCGTGTCCGCGTCCAACCGGGCCGTGCGTGATCGAGCCACCGAGAGGCAGTCCTCGCAGCCCTCCCCGGTCTGAGCCGAGGGCTGTCCACGAGAAGGTATGCCGCCGAGCTGGCGCGAGCTCCCGACGTTCCGTGACACCGTGTCACCGTTCATGCCCTCATCAGGACCGATCACCGGTGAATGCTTGCCAACCACAGGTGCCGCGTCAGCGAGGTCCGCTTGGTTCGTTCGAGCGCAGCGAGCAGATCGTCTGTGTGGCTGAGCCGAGCCGAGCCGAGCGGAGTCGCGGCCGGCGTGAGTTGCACCCGTCCAGGAGCATTCGGTAGACAGGTGATTTGTGGCTATTGGGCGATGAGGGGGTGACCACGCACTCGGCAGCCCCTAGCGCCCCGACCACCTCCTCCTGGTTCGCCCGGCCGGAAGCCCGCAGCTGGCGCGGTGCGTCGACTTCCGAGACCGCGCGTGATTGTCATCGGGTGCTGCCCGGGTATGCGGTGACTCCCCTGGTCCCGGCGCCTGCCCTGGCGACGAGATGGTCTGTGGGGCGGGTCTTCGTCAAGGACGAGTCGTCCAGGTTCGGGCTGCCGTCCTTCAAGGCCCTCGGGGTCTCGTATGCCATCGCTCGCCTTCTCGCCGACCGCTCCGGTGGCACGGTGAGCAGGTCGTGGGAGGAGCTGGCGGCTCAGGCGCAGGCAGACCCGGTCACGCTGGTCACTGCGACCGACGGGAACCACGGGCGGGCCCTGGCGCACTTCGCAGCGATGCTCAGGTTGCCCGTCGAGGTCATCGTGCCAGGTGTGATGACGCAGGCTGCGGCCGCGGCGATCACCGCCGAAGGAGCTGTCGTCACCCGCATCGATGGCAGCTACGACGAGGCGGTCACCGATGCTGCTGACCTCGCTGACTCCTCCCCGAGCAGGGTGCTGGTTCAGGACACGGCCTGGCCGGGCTACGAAGTGCTCCCCCGCTGGATCGTCGAGGGCTATCAGACCATGCTCGAGGAGGTCAGCGACCAACTGTGCGCGCTGAAGTTGGCTGAACCGGACTTGGTCGCCGTGCCGGTCGGGGTCGGCTCCCTCGCGCAGGCGGTCGTCGCGTACTACCGCGGTAAGGAACCGCGCGTGCTCACCTCGGTGCTGTCGTGTGAGCCGGATTCGGCGGCCTGCGTCCTGGCCAGCCTCAGGGCCGGGGAGCTCACCAGTGTGCCGACCGCATCGACCACCATGGCCGGCCTGAACTGTGGCACCCCCACGAGTCTCGGCTGGCCCGTCCTGCACCGAGGGCTCGACGCCGCGATCGCCGTCACGGACGTCCAGGCCGCCCGAGCAGTGCAGCTGCTGGCCACGCTCGGCGTCCGGGCCGGCGCATCGGGTGCCGCGTCGTTGGCCGGAGTCGAGGCCGCCCTGACCGGCGGTGGGTCCAGCAGGCGCCGCGCCGAGCTCGGACTCACCGATGCCTCCATCATCGTGCTGCTCAACACAGAGGGTTCTGCCGGAGCTGGTGGTCTCACGTGAGCATCCAAAGCCAGACCGTTGACTTGTTGGCCGACCGTGTCGCCATCGACTCCCAGAACCCGGGTCTGGTCCGGGGTGGACCGGGGGAGAGACCCGACACGTTGTCGTCGGAACCCGCCGCGCCTATGCGTGGGTTCTCCGACGCAGAGTTCGAGACACGCCTCATGCGGTGCCAGGAGTTGATGACCTCGGCCGCGATCGATGCGCTTCTGCTGACCACGGAGCCGGAGGTTCGCTACTTCAGCGGTTTCTTCACCCGCTTCTGGGAGAGCCCGGCTCGGCCGTGGTTCCTCGTCGTACCGTTGTCGGGCAAGCCCGTGGCAGTGATCCCCGAGATCGGGGAACCGCTCATGGCCAAGACCTGGATCGACGACATCCGCACGTGGCCGTCGCCCCGGCCGACAGACGAAGGGGTGACGCTGCTGTCGGAGACCTTACGTGAGGTGGTCGGCGACAGGGGTCGCACAGGTGTACCGATGGGTCCCGAGACTACGCTGCGGATGCCACTGGGCGACTACACCCGGTTGACCTTGAGCCTGCCGGGAGTGACGTTCGCAGACGCCACCATGGTCATCAGGGACCAACGCATGGTCAAGTCCGAGGCGGAGGTCGACAAGATCGCCCATGTCTGTCGGATCGCCTCCGACTCGTTCGCGACCATTCCCCACGTCGTGACTTCGGGGCAGCGTCTGACAGACGTCTTGCGCGACGTCAAGATCGACCTGCTGGCCAGAGGCGTCGATGACGTCCCCTACCTCGTGGGCGCGGCTGGGCCCGGGGGCTACGACAACGTCATCTCCGCGCCAGACGAGCGACCCCTGTCCGAAGGGGATGTGCTCATGGTGGACGTCGGCGCCAACTACGACGGCTACTTCTGCGACTTCGACCGCAACTTCACCCTCGGTCCCGCAACCGCCGACGTTCAGCGGGGCAATCGCGCCCTGCACCGCGCCACCGACGCCGCCTTCGCCGCGGCCCATCCCGGCGCCACTTGCGCCGAGCTGTTCCACGCCATGGCAACGGTCATCGAGGACGCCGGCTATGCCGTCGGCACCATCGGCCGCATGGGTCACGGCCTGGGCATGCAACTGACGGAGTGGCCATCGCACACTCCCACAGACCACACCCCGTTGACCTCTGGCATGGTCCTGACCTTGGAGCCCTCGCTGTCGCTTGGTGCAGGTCGCGGCTTGGTCCACGAGGAGAACATCGTCATCCGTGACACCGGAGCGCAGCTCCTGAGCCGACGGGCACCACAGGAGATGACCCAGATCGGCTGACGACACTTCGTCGCTGACCCCCACTGGCCCTACCCGGAACCTGGTGGTGGGGCATCGTCAAACGGAGCGTTCGGAAATCTCGGCAGCCTGACCGAGCTCGCACGTGTCCTGCCGAACGGTGCGCGTGTCGTGACGCTTGCCTACGAGGACCACATCGCGCACCTGATCGCTCCTGGTGTCCTCGCCGATGTCGTCCGCGAGGCCGCCGATGGCATCCTCGCTCGGCCTGGATGGACCGGCTCCTGCACTGAGCCCTCCGCCGGGGTCCGCGAGTGCGACTGGCGCAGCGCCGTCAGCCGATGGCCTCCGCGAGGACCGCGTCGAGCGCCGCCAGGGCCACCGGATCGCCGTGGCGCTCGATGACACCCACGGTAGGCCGACTCCAGAGCCAGCAGTCGAGGTCGGCGGTGGTGCCGCTGATCTCCGCCGCTGCCTCGTCGTCGGGTCCGTCGACGACGAGGAATCGCTGGACGTCCCATGCGCTCCCCTTCTCGTCGATACCCTGGACCCGCACGGGGGTCACGGTCCAGGCGTGCTCGCCGCCCGCGCCGGCGATGGTCAGCTTCGCTCCCATCGGCGTCGCCGTGAAGCCGGCCTCCTGCTCATAGCCGCGCATGATCCGCAGCGCCTCATCGACCCCATCCGCGGCCAGGCCGGAGTCCATCGGGGACCGGTCAGCACCTGCCGTGAGCTCCGCATCGACGCGGTGGATCAGCGCCTCGTGGGCCTGGCGCCGCAGGATGTAGCCGGCCGAGTGGTCCTCGGCCCACATCCACAGTTCGGTCTCGGCCGGGATCTCGGACAGGACCCGATGCAGGCGCGCGCTCGAGACGTCATAGCAGGCGAGCAAGCCGGCCCGGTCGTCGGGACGTCGTGGGCGGATCTGCTCGAGGGCACCGATCTGCTCGCCACGGGTCAGCCGGTCCTCGGCGATCTGGCCCCAGAACCACTGCACGTCCGCGAGGTGCCAGAGCAGATCGTCGGCCTCCCAGTCGGGACAGGTCGGCACTGGCGCTCCGGCCGGCGCGTCGGCAAGGACCTCGCGGAACCGGGCCGACTCCTGCCGGAGGTGGTCGAGGAAGGGGAGTGAGCCCTGGGCTGGGACGAAGTTCACCGGCATACGACAAGCATCTCCTATCGGACGCCGGCGACTCGGAACTGCACCGAGATCCGCGGCCCCACCGGCTCGGACGTCTTGGGGATGGCGTGATCCCAGGTCCGTTGACAGGAGCCACCCATGACAATGAGGTCGCCGTGAGCCAGCGGGAAGCGCCGGCCCGGCCCACCGCCGCGCGGACGCAGCGCGAGTGTGCGGATCGAGCCGAGCGAGAGGATCGCGACCATCGTGTCCTGGTCCTTGGAGCGGCCGATCCGGTCGCCGTGCCAGGCGACGCTGTCCCGACCGTCCCGGTAGAGGCAGAGGCCTGCGGTGACGAAGGCCTCGCCGAGCTCGTCGGCGTAGTGGGCGCTCAGCGCATCGCGGGCCTGCGCCAGCAGGGGATGAGGAAGCCGCTCGTGGGCGGCATAGTGGCGGGTCATGCGAGGCACGTCGATGATCGAGTCGTACATCCGGCGCCGCTCCGCCTGCCACGGCACCTCCCGCAGCAGTGCGGTGAGCAACTCGTCACCGGCAGCCAGCCACCCCGCGCGAACGTCGACCCAGGCGCCGTCGGCCAGGGCCGTCCGGTGCCGTCCCGTGGCGAGGTCCCGCAGTGTCATGGCGTCGCCGAGGTCGAGCAGGGAGCCCTGGAGCGCGAGGTCCATGGGCACAGCATAGCCCATCTTCGGACAGACGTTCGAGGATATCGGCAGCGCGCCCTCGGCGCGGGCTGTGCTCGCTCGCGGTGCGGACGGTGGAGAATGGGCAGATGCCCCTCTACCGCGACGAGGCGATCGTCCTTCGCACCCACAAGCTGGGCGAGGCCGACCGCATCATCACCATGCTGACCCGCACCCGCGGCCGGGTACGCGCGGTGGCCAAGGGGGTACGCCGGACCAGGTCACGCTTCGGGTCGCGGCTCGAGCCCGGCATGATCATCGACGTGCAGTGCTACGAGGGGCGCAACCTCGACACGGTGACCCAGGTCGAGATGCTGGCCCCCTACGGCACCACGATCTCGCGGGACTACGCCGCCTGGACCGCCGCGACGGCAATGCTCGAGACCGTCCTGCAGGTGACCGAGGAGCACGAGCCGCAGACGCAGCAGTACCTTCTGCTCGCGGGCGCGCTGCGCTCGCTCGCCGAGCAGGCGCACAGTCCGGTCCTCGTCCTCGACGCCTTCCTGCTGCGCTCGCTCGCGGTGGCAGGCTGGGCGCCGAGCTTCCACGACTGTGCTCGGTGCGGCGCCGCCGGGCCGCACCGTGCCTTCAACGTGCAGTCCGGCGGAGCGGTGTGTCCCGTATGCCGTCCACCCGGCTCGAACGCACCGGCTCCGGAGACCTTCGAACTGCTGGCCGCGCTGCTGACCGGTGACTGGGCGCTCGCCGACGCCAGCGAGACGCGACACCGCAACCAGGGCAGCGGGCTCGTGGCGGCCTTCCTGCAGTGGCACATCGAGCGCGGTCTGCGATCCTTGCGACTGGTCGAACGAGCCTGAGCCGCAGTCTGATTCACGACACCATCCCCGGAGGGTCATGATCGAGCCGTTTCCGCACCCGAGTGGTGCCACGCCGCCGCGCATCCCGGCCCAGGCCATGCCCAGGCACGTGGCCATCGTCATGGACGGCAACGGCCGATGGGCCAATGCCCGCGGCCTGCCTCGGACCAAGGGCCACGAGGCAGGTGAGGCGTCGTTGCTCGATGTCGTCGCCGGCGGGATCGAGGTCGGCTTGACGCACCTGTCGGCCTACGCCTTCTCGACGGAGAACTGGCGGCGCTCGCCCGACGAGGTGCGCTTCCTCATGGGCTTCAACCGCGATGTCATCCACCGGCGCCGCGACCAGCTGCACGAGTGGGGCGTGCGGCTGCGGTGGGTCGGACGCCGTCCGCGGCTCTGGCGATCGGTGATCAAGGAGCTCGAGATCGCCGAGGAGCTGTCCCGGCACAACACCGGCCTGACCCTGTACTTCTGCGTCAACTACGGCGGCCGGGCGGAGATCGCCGACGCGGTGCGGCGCATCGCCATCGACGTCAAGGCCGGCCGGCTGCGCCCGGGCGGGGTCAACGAGAAGACGATCAAGCGCTATCTCGACGAGCCCGAGATGCCGGATGTCGACCTCTTCGTCCGGTCGTCGGGGGAGCAGCGCACGAGTAACTTCCTGCTCTGGCAGTCGGCCTATGCCGAGATGGTCTTCCAGGACCGGCTCTGGCCGGACTACGACCGCCGCGACCTCTGGGCCGCGATCGCGGAGTATGCCGCCCGCGACCGGCGCTACGGCGGCGCGGTCGACACACCTGACGCGGCGGACGCGGGCTCCGTCGATTCGAGATGATCCGGGCACCTGGAGACAGCCGGTCACCTCGCTCGGGAGGACCCGCTCACCTCGTTCGGGTGGACGCCGCGCACTCGGCGCAGGTGCCGAAGATCTCCACGGTGTGCGTGACCTGCGTGAAGCCGTGCTCGGCCGCGACCGCGTCGGTCCACCGTTCGACGGCCGGCCCCTCGACCTCGACCGTCTTGGCGCACGAGCGACAGACCAGGTGATGGTGATGGTCCGTCGAGCAGGCTCGATACGCGGCCTCACCGTCGTCTCCGCGCAGCACATCCACCGTGCCGGCCTCGACCATGGACTGCAAGGTCCGGTAGACGGTGGCGAGTCCGACCCGCTCCCCGGCCGCCCGCAACCGGGCATGGAAGGTCTGCGCCGAGACGAACTCCTCGGATCGCTCGAGCAGGTCGGTGATGGCCTGCTGCTGCCGGGTGGGTCGCCGCGCCGGCCGCGCACTCGCGCCCCGGTCCGTCATGGAGCCACTCCCTTCGTCGATGGTGGCGGCGGGTTCGGGGATCCGGTCGAAGCGACCGGACGCTCCGCCGATGCCGGCACGGGGGAGTCGGGGTCGCATTCCACGCCAGGCACCACACCAGGCCGGAAGCCGGAACCCACCGCAGGTTCGTGCGGCTCAGACATGCTGTGGCCGCCACGCCTGAGCCACGCCGCGATCGAGGTGCCCAACGAGGCGAGGATGAAGATGCCGATCGCGACGAGGACGATGGTGCCCCCTGATGGTGTGTTGAGTGGGTAGGACACCATCACCCCGCCGACGGCGCAGGCCAGACCGATGACCATCGCCCACCGCAGACCGCTGCCGAAGCTTCCGACGAACAGTTGGGCGGTCGCGTTGGGCACGATCATCAAGGCGCTGATGAGCAGCAGCCCCACGACGCGCATCGAGACGACGACGGTCGTCGCCGTGAGGACCGCGAGGACGAGGTTGAGCGGCAGGACCGGCAGGCCGACCGCGCGGGCGTACTCCTCGTCGTTGGCGACGGCGAACAGTCGCGGCCGCAGCACCCACACGGTCACCAGGATGACGGCGGCGAGCGCCGCGAAGACGTAGAGGTCGGACCTCTGGGTCGTGAGGATCGAGCCGAAGAGGTACCTGACGAGGTTGGCCGGGGTGCCATCGGGGGCCTTGGAGATGATGACGACACCGGCGGCAATCCCGCCGTAGAAGATGATGGCGAGCGCCATATCGCCTGTCGTGCGGCCACGGGCGCGCAACAGCTCGATGGCGATCGCGGCGATCACCGCCGCGATGAGGGCGGTCAGGACCGGGCTCTGACTCGTCACAAGACCGACGGCGACACCGGCCAGCGCCACGTGGCCCATCCCGTCACCGATGAGCGACATGCGTCGTTGCACGACGAAGATGCCCACCATGGGTGCGACCGCACCGACGAGAAGGGACGCGATGAGGGCACGCTGCATGAAGTCGATGGAGAGGATCTCGGTCATCACGGCACCTCTGGCTCATCGAGCGGACCGCGCGGGACGCGCGCGATGTCGGTCGGCATCTCGTCGTCATGATGATGGCTGTCGTGGTCGTGGTGGACCAGGTGCCGCTCGCGTTCGAATCGCTCCGGGGTTCCGTCGAAGACGATGCGACCGCCATCGACGGAGATGGTCCGGGTGAGCAGACTCGCGAGCGCGCCGAGCTCGTGGATGACGATGACCATGGTGACGTCGCGTTCGACGAGCCGGTGCAGCACGTCGGCGAGGACGTGCTGGCTGGCGGCGTCGACGCCAGCGGTGGGCTCGTCCATGATGAGCACGTCCGGCGCGCCGGCGAGCGCTCGGGCGATGAGCACGCGGCGCTGCTGCCCCCCGGACAAGGTGCCCACCTCGGTCGTGGCCCGGTCGCCGAGCCCGACGACCTCGAGCGCGCGGGCGACGATCTGCCGGTCGATCGCCCGGAGCCGGCCGAACCAGCCGAGCCGTGGTAGCCGTCCGGTCGCGACGATCTCCTCGGCGGTGGCCCGGACCGAAGACGAGAGGGTATGCCGCTGTGGCACGTAACCGACCCTGGCGCGGTCGTGGAAGTCCTCGCTCGGGATCCCGAAGAGGCGCACCGATCCCGCGACAAGCTGATTGAGCCCGAGGACACCTTTGACGAGCGTCGACTTGCCCGACCCGTTCGGGCCGACGACCGCGACGATCTCGCCGCGCCGGATCCGGAGGTCGGCGCCGCTGACGACCGGGCGGTCGCCGTAGCCGAAGGATGCGCCCCGTAGATCAAGGACCGGGGCCTCCTGGCTCACCGGCAGTCCTGACCCTTGACGAGGACTGCGAGGTTGCTGCGCATGACCTCGAAGTAGTCGGTGCCCGGGGACTCGGAGGTGATCCCCTCGACGGGGTCGAGCGTCGCGAGCCTGGCCCCGGTGGAACGGGCGACGGTCTCGGCGAAATGCGGCTCCACCAGGGTCTCCTGGTAGATGGTCGTGACCCCGTTCGCCTTGACGAGGTCGGTGATCGCCTTGAGGGCGGCCGCACTGGGCTCGGCCTCCGGGGACAGCCCGCTGATCCCGTGCTGCTCGAAGCCGTAGCGCGCCGCGAGATAACCGAAGGCGGAGTGGCTCGTGACGAGGTCCTTGATGGTGCAATCGCGCAGCGCGGTGGCGAAGTCGTGATCGAGCTTGTCGAGGTCCGCCACCAGGGCCCGGGTGCCCGCGTGGTAGGTCGCGGCGTTGGCCGGGTCGTCTGCGGCGAGGCGCTTTTCGATGGCGCGCGCCACGGCGGCGTAGCGGTGTGGGTCGAGCCAGAAGTGCGGGTCCTTGGCTTCGGCACCGCCCTTATCGCCGCTCGGGTGCTCGCTACCGTCGGGACCGGCCATGGGGGTGAGGTCGGCAGGTCCGGACACGTCGAGCACCCTGGCCGGGTCGACCTGCGCGATGCCCTCGTCGATCGCCGGCTGGAACCCCTTGGAGTAGATGACGAGCCGGGCGCCGGCCATCGCGGTGAGATCCTGCGGGGCAAGCTCGAGATCGTGCGGCTCGGCGCCCGGCTTGGTCAGGGTCGAGACGTCGAGCGTCTCGCCGCCGATCCGCTCGGTGGCGAACGCGAGGGGATAGAAGCTGGTGACGACCCGCGGCCGGCCGTCGGCGTCCGAGTCGGACGAGGGTGCCCCCGATCCGCAGGCGGTCGCGGTCAGCGCGACCAGGACAGCACCGGCCAGGGCGCGCGTGAGAGCGCGCGTCGGGGCGAAATGTCGACTCACCGTGCAATCATTCCCAGCGTGAGAATGATTGTCAAAACCGATCAGGTTTCGCGGGCATCTTGACTTGAGGCACCACGAACCGCGCGGTTGGTGAGCCTGGGCACGTCGCCGGCTGGGCGGCATACGGGATGACGGTCAGGCAGTGGGCACGAGACGGACGATGGCCGCGGCGCCGGCGAGCGCGAGGACGGCGATGCGCATGAGCCGCTCCGGCAGGGTCAGACGCTGCCAGGTGAGGAAGAGCAGCCAGCCGAGGAAGGCGGCGAGGAGCAGGAACGCGACGCCGCCCCACGGTCTCGGGGCGAGGATCCCGGCGGCGACGACGGCCGCGACGACAGCGATACGGACCGGGAGGGGGACGGCGTGCAGGCGCTCGACCCACGGGGCGGAGGCGTGCTCCACACGGGAGCGAGGAGAGAGCGTCACGACCCGAGCGTACGCGGACATCGAGGCGACGGGGCCACCGGCCGGGGCGGATAGCCTTGGCCGCATGGCCAGACAGACTTCCACCGTGGACACCGTCGTGAGCCTCTGCAAGCGCAGGGGCTTCGTCTTCTCGAGCGGTGACATCTATGGGGGGACGCGCTCTGCCTGGGACTACGGACCGCTCGGTGTCGAGCTCAAGGACAACATCCGCCGGCAGTGGTGGAAGTCGATGGTGACCGGTCGCGACGACGTCGTCGGTCTCGACTCCTCGATCATCCTGCCGCGTGAGACGTGGGTCGCCTCGGGCCACGTCGGCACGTTCAGCGACCCGCTCGTCGAGTGCCTCACCTGTCACAAACGCCGCCGGCAGGACCACCTGCAGGAGGCGCTCGCCGCGAAGAAGGGGATCGATGACCCGGACTCGATCGCCATGTCCGAGATCACGTGTCCGGACTGCGGGACCCGGGGCCGATGGACCGAGCCGCGCGAGTTCAACATGATGCTGCGCACCTACCTCGGCGCGGTCGAGGACGAGTCGGGCCTGCACTACCTGCGCCCGGAGACCGCCCAGGGCATCTTCGTCAACTTCGCCCACGTCATGGGCGCCTCGCGCAAGAAGCCGCCCTTCGGGATCGCCCAGACCGGCAAGAGCTTCCGCAACGAGATCACGCCGGGCAACTTCATCTTCCGCACCCGCGAGTTCGAGCAGATGGAGATGGAGTTCTTCG
>JAKDLQ010000060.1 GCA_030452775.1 Micrococcales bacterium
CGCCACGCCCTGCAAGGCAACGCCTGGGTCCCAGCCTGAGACCTGAGTAGTTACTATACGACGTGGCTCCCCGCAGCTCGGCGGCGAGTGGACGCTCTCGATCACCGCCGGGTCGTGCTTTCCGCGACGTGCGGGCCCACCGACCGGCGTCGGTGAACACTGCTGGTGCGCAGCGGCATACGGCATGCCTGTTGCAGCTTCCCGAGCGATCACGCGCTCCCCGGCAGCGGAATCGACGTCGTGTCGCAGGGCAGGTCGCGCATGGTGTTGCCCTGACACCACCAGACGCGACCTGACCCGCGACGCGACCCATGAGGGTCACCGGCCACCGCCGAGGAAGGCCTCAGGCCAGGCCCGACGGCAGGCGGTTGGTGAAGTCGGTCGCCGCCTCGTAGACCGATCCGATGTGCAGGACCCCGGCCTCGTCGAACGGCCGGCCGTGGATCTGCATGCCGATCGGAAGACCCTGGGAATCGAAGCCGCACGGGACCGACAGGGAAGGCAGGCCGGTGAGGCTCCCGGGCGCCGAAGCCTTGGCGTAGACATCGATCGCCGACTCATCCGTCCCGTCGTCCCATCGGACAAGGGGATCGTCGGCCAGGACCGCGACGGCGCCGACGGTCGGCGCGAGCACCGCGTCGAGGCCCTCGAACATGGCCTGCCAGCCCTGCTTGACGAGCATCCGGGCCCGGACCGCTCTGAGGTAGTCCGCGGCGAAAATCAGCTCGCCGACCTCGAGGAGCGCCCGCACGTCAGCCTCGTAGAGATCGGCCTTGTCCCGCAGCATCCCCTGGTGATACGCGGTCGCCTCGGCGACGAAGATCGCGTACGCGATGGGCATGTACAGGTCTGCCAGTGGCAGCTGCACCTCACGGATCGCGGCGCCAGCGTCCCGCAAGGTCTGCACCCCTGCGCGGAACGCCGCCTCGACGTCCGGCTCGATGCGGTCGAAGTAGTAGTTCGTCGGGACCCCGAAGCTCATCCCGGCGACGTCGCCGCCAAGCGCGGCGGAGTAGTCCGGCACGGGCTCATCGACGCTGGCGGAGTCCCGTGGGTCGTACCCCGCCAGCGCCTGCAGCATCAGGGCCGCGTCCTGCACGGTGCGGCCCATGGGGCCGGCATGGTCCAGGGCCCAGCTGAGCGAGGTGATGCCGTGGCGGGACACACGGCCGTAGGTCGGCTTGATCCCGGTGGTCCCGTTGAGAGCGGAGGGGATCCGGATCGACCCACCGGTGTCGGTCCCGATCGCGCCCATGACCATCTTCGCCGCGAGCGCGGCCCCGGACCCACCGCTCGAGCCGCCCGGCACACGGTCCAGGTCCCACGGGTTGCGGGTCGTAGGCGTCAGGACGCCGTAGGCGTATTCGTGAGTATGGGTCTGTCCCATGAGGACCGCCCCGGCAGAGCGGAGGCGGGCCGAGACTGCGGAGTCCGTCTCCGCCACGCGGCCCGCCCGAGTCCGCGAGCTGGCCGTCGAGCTCACCCCTTCGGTGTCGCAGAGGTCCTTGATCCCGACGGGTATGCCGTGCAGCGGGCTCTTCGGCCCCGCGGCCTGGATCTCGGCCTCGGCCCGTGCTGCCGTTTCGCGCGCCGCGTCGAGGGTGAGTGCCGCGAAGGCGCCGACTCGGGGCTCGTGACGCTCGATCTGGCCGATGACCGACTCCGTCAGCTCGACCGGCGAGAGCTGCCTCGCGGCGATCTTGGCGGATGCCTCAGCAAGCGTGAGCTCGTAGGCCTGCATCATGACCACCGCGCGTCGAAGGCGGTCGCCGGGTAGGTGTCACCGAGATCGAGCTCGTCCAGTTGGTCGACCAGGCCATAGACCATCTGGAGCAACGGCGCCAGCACGGCGATCCGGTCCTCACTGAGGGGAAGGCGTGCGTACCCGGCCATCGCGCGAACGAGCTCTGGGGTCACCTCTGGTCTGGGATTGCTCATGGGACTTCTCCTGGGCCTCTCCTGGTCGCTACCGGTCACCGGCCACCACGTCCGTCGTGGCTGCTCCGCTCCTCCCACCGTACCGGGACCGGACATACCCGCTGTCGGTATGCTCGGCGGACGGGGCCTTGGACGACACTGGACGCCCTGACCAGCACGGAACGGCGTGGTCCACTCGAACGAAGGAGCGTGAGCATGTACACGGTTTGCGTAGGTGTTGACGGCACACGTGCCTCGCGGCAGGCCTTGAGGTTCGCCCTCGATGCGGCGGCACAACGCGGTGGAAGGGTCCGCGTGGTCACCGCATGGTGGATGGGGGACTCGCTGCCGGGCACGGTCGAGACAGAGAAGCAGATACAAGAGCGCCAGGCGGGCGCCGTCCAGCAGGCTGCGGTGAAGCATGTGTCGAAGCAGCTGGAGAACGTTCCGCCGGTGGAGCGTGAGATCGTGCACGACCTCGCCGGCCCCGCGCTCGTGCGACGGTCAAGCGATGACGACCATCTGGTCGTCGGCTCGGAACACAAGGGTGCGCTCAAGCATCTGCTCGGCGCCTCGGTCAGCGGGTACTGCATCCGGCATGCCCGGATACCGGTCACCGTCGTGCCCCATGTCGATCGAGCACTTGCCGAGCTCTCACCGCGCGAAGACGACAGCGCAGAGTCCCACACCGTGTCCGAAAACCCCGAGCCCGACAACCCCGAGCAGCCCGACGCCTGACCGTCAGTTCCTCGCCGCAGATCCCGGCGCTGCCCAGCCTCAGCCGCTCGCGAGAGGCCGGACTGCGCCACACCCGACCGAGAATCGAGCACAGGTGAGCACGCACGACCGACACACCGAGACTTCGCCGAATGCCGGGCTGCCCCCGCACCACGACTGGCTGCGCCTTGGCCCCCTGGTCGACGATCCCGCCACGGATGTCCATCTCGTGCCGCAGCGCCTGGGCCGCCACACCTTCTGGTGTGGACAGAGCGGCTCCGGCAAGACCTACGCCCTCGGCGTGCTGCTCGAGCGCATCCTGCTCGCGACCCGCCTGCCCGTCGTCATCCTCGATCCCAACAGCGACTTCGTCAGACTCGATGAGACCAAGCCCGGCGCTGACCCCGTGACCACTGCCGCCCTCGGCGAGCGCGACATCGCGATCCTGCGCCCCGGCGACGCAGCCTCACCCCTGCGCGTGCGCTTCACCGACTTCTCACCACATGCCAAGGCCGCGGTGCTCCGGCTCGACCCCATCGTCGACCGGGCCGAGTACAACGCCCTCCTGCGCCTGACCCCCATGCTCGCCACGCTCGAGCCGGACAGCCTCTCGCCCCGCCTGAGGTCACTGGATGACCCCGACGCACTCGCCCTGGCGCAGCGGCTCGAGAACCTCGGCGTGCTCGAGTGGACAGTGACATGGGCACTCGGGAATGTCCCCGCCACCGAGGTCATCGCCCAGCGCCCGGCCGCGACCGTGCTCGACCTCGGCGGCTACGACCGGCACGAGGAGCAGCTGACCGTCGCGCTCGCCGTCCTCGACGACCTGTGGACCAGGCGCGCCGAGCGACGTCCGGTCCTCATCGTCATCGACGAGGCGCACAACCTCTGCCCCACCGACCCCGAGACCCCACTGGGTCGGGCGGTCCGGGATCGCATCGTGCAGATCGCCGCCGAGGGCCGCAAGTTCGGACTCTGGCTGCTGCTGTCGACCCAGCGACCCTCCAAGGTCCACCAAGGCGTGGTGTCCCAGTGCGACAACCTCGCCCTCATGCGGATGAACTCGCGCCAAGACCTCGACGAGCTTGCTTCGTCATTCGGCTTCGCGCCGGAGGAGCTGCTGCGCCGGGCGACGACCTTCCGCCAGGGCGAGGCGCTCGTCGCAGGCGGATTCGTCCCCGCCGCCAGCATCATCCGAGTGCGGCAACGGCTCACCGTAGAAGGCGGCTCAGACGTCCCCGTCCCCCTCGCGTGACTGGCGTACCTGGCCCGGGCGCGGCGCTGGACGCGCGCAATGGAGGCCGGCGGCATACCCTTGGACGACGCACGGAATGAACGTGGATGCACCCGCTCGTCAACGAGGAGAAGATGATGCGCACCCGTCAAGCCGCCCCTGTGCTGGCGTTGGCCCTCACCGCCACCTTCGGGCTCGGAGCGTGCTCGAGCAGCCCGGCACAGAACGCCGCGGCCGCCTGCGACGCGCTACAGGGGTACACCACCTCGCTCGACACGCTGGCCCAGTCGATCAAACCCGACGCCACGGTCGATGAGGTGCGCACGGCCCGCGACGCCGTCGCCGACTCCGAGAAGAAGCTCGAGGACGCTCTCTCATCGGTCAAGGTCGATCGGGTCGACGAGGTGAAGGACGCGTGGGCACAGCTGAAGGATGAGCTCTCAGGCCTCGACAGCGACGCCTCCCTCACCTCCGCCGTCGACTCGCTCAAGGCCAAGACCAAGAACCTGCAGGACGCTCGGGCCGACCTCAGCAAGTCCCTCAACTGCAGCTGAGGGTATGCCGCCCTCCGCGGTCTGCTTCCGTCCTGCCCCTCTCGCCGTGGGCGGGTGTTGCCCTTCGCCGCACTGCCTGCGTCTCGGGGTTACTGGTGGGCTAGTCGGGCCGCACGCACCGGAACCCGATGTGGCTCGTCGACGTGTCCTCTGCCTCGGGGGAACGCGCCGGCGGCCGGTACCGCAGGCAGTACTCGGGGGCGCACAGGTGGGAGCCGCCCTTGAGCACGCGCCGGGGCACGGACTCCCCGGGGGCAATGCTCTGCTCGGCCAACCGGGTCAGCCGGGTCCTATCCGGGCCGCAGGTGCACCCTGCCGGCAGGGCCGGGTCGCGCGCCTTGCTCGCGCGCGTCGCATGTGACGAGATGTAGTAGTCCGTCGTCCACTCCCAGACGTTGCCGATCATGTCGACGAGACCGAAGGCGTTCGGCGGGAACGACCCGACGGGTGACGTGCCAACCCACCCACGCGCGCCCTCGTTCCGGTACGGGAAGAGGCCGAACCACGTGTTGGCCATGACGATCCCGTCCGGGGTGCGTTCCGAGCCCCACGCGTAAGGGGCGGCGATGACCCCGCCGGACGCGGCATACTCATGCTCTGCCTCCGTCGGAAGGCGCAGACCGGCCCAGCGCGCGAACGCGTTCGCATCCTCGAAGGCGACGTGGACCACCGGGTGATCATCCTTCCCGTCCACGGTGCTGTCCGGACCGAGCGGGTGGCGCCAGTCCGCGCCCGGGACCCATCGCCACCACTGCATCCAGTCGTCAAGGGGCACCGGTCCGGCCGTGGGAGTGAAAGCCGTCGAGCCGGGGATGCGCTCGTCCGGGCCGAGCCCGGGGAACACGGCCGCGGGCAGCTCCCGCTCCGCCACCGTCACATGCCCGGTCGCGGCCACGAACTCGGCGAACTCCCGGTTGGTGACCGGCGCCCGGGCGATGGTGAACGGTTCGATCTGTCGGTCGTGTGCCGGCCCTTCCTCGGGATAGAACGCGTCCGACCCGATGCGGAACACTCCCCCCGGCAGCGTCACCCACGTTTGGACATCACCCGAGTTCTCATCCTCTGTCGACACCGTCCCATTATCGGCTCGCTGTGAGATCACCGGTTCATGCCCCAGGGGTGAACTTCGCCGTCGCCGATGGTGCCAGGACCCTAGAATGAGCCATCGCCCATCCGAAGGAGTGCTGCCATGCTGAGCGGTTGGATCCTCGTCCTGGTCGGCGCCGTGCTGTGCTTTGCCGGCATCGCGTCGACGCACATCGCGGTCCTCGTGTCCGGATTCGGCCTCGCCTGGCTGCTCGCCGACGGGATCGGCGCCTCCGCGGGCACGGCGCTTGTCATCGCCCTCGCCGGTGCGATCGCGGCATGGGTGCTGGTCCGCTTGGTCTTCAAGGCAGCCCTGTTCTTCGTCGGAGGACTCGTCGGCGCGGTCATCGGCGCGCGGCTCTACACGCTGCTCCAGCCCAGTGGGGGCAGCGTGGTCATCGCCGTGGTCTTCGTCGTCGCGGCCGCCTTCCTGTCCGGGTGGTTGGCCAACCGCTGGAGTGTCCGCACCCTGCTCGTCCTCACCGCGCTCGGCGGCGCGGGTCTCATGCTGAGCGGGCTGGCCCGGACGACCAGCTCGCTGGCCTGGCTCCGGGCACCCGACTCGGCTGTAGCCACTGTCATCATGGCGCTGCTCTGGGTGGGCCTGGCCGGGCTGGGCTGGGCGTCGCAGCGACGCATCTCCGCGCGACGTCTGCCTGCCGAGAGTTCGGGTGCGCGCCGCTGACTGGCGAGTCAGGCCAGCGCAACGGCATACCCTCAGCCTGTCATGACGATCCGGGCACCGGAGGGTCCGCCCTTCCCGGTTCGAGCACCTTGCCCACGCCCGGTCGGGCGTGCTCGAGGGCGAGCTCGAGCAGGGAGTCCGCCGCCTGGCGCGCGCTCTCCCCGCTCCACGTCATCCTGGCCGCGATGAGTCCCGACACGAGGGGAGTCGAGAAGGACGTGCCGCTCCAGTTCGCGAGGCCGGTGAGGAAGTTCGTCTTGCTGCCCTGCAGCGGCGGCTCCTCGTAGGTGTACCACCCGGTGGGGTACGCGTTGACGACGTCGGAGCCGCGCGCGTAGACATCGACCCAGCTCCCGTGGTTGCTGTAGCCGGCGCGCTGCCCGTCGGTGTCGAGCGCGCCGACCGAGACCGTCCAGGGGAATGCCGCCGGGTAGAACGGTCCGCGGTCGCCGTCATTGCCCGCGGCCGCGACGACGACCGTGCCCTTGACGTGCCGCAGCCGCTCCTCCCAGAAGACCTGGAGGGAGAGCAACGGGCGCCCGCCGCGGGTCCGGGTGCCCGCGGAGATGCTGATGATGTCGGGCATCCTCTCGAGGGCGGCGCCGAGGTCGTGCGACAGCTCGCTCTCGAGGACGGCCCCGCCGACGATGAGCAACGCGTCGACCGACACCTCCGCCGCTGGTGCCATCGTCCGCAGGACGCCGGCGACGAAGGTGCCGTGCCCGGTGTAGTGACCGATGTCGGGCGGCTCCTCCTCACCGGTGACCCCTGCCAGCCAGGGGTGCTCGGCAACGACGTCGGATCGGAGTCCGGTGTCGACGACCGCGACCCGGGTCCCGGACCCGTCGGAGGCTGGGTCCGGGTTAATCCCCGGCTGGGGCGTTCCGGCCGAGGGCAGCGGTTCGGTGGCGGGGCAGCAGCTCGAGGTGGTGATGTGCAGGACATGGTCCGGGGTCGCGGTCCCGGCGCCGAACTGCTCGTCGAGCTCCTGGATCACCTCCATGGCATCCCGCCCTTTAGGAAGGCGGTGCACGTAGAGGCCGGCGACCGGTGGCGAGGTACCCGCCTCGCTCTTCGCGGCCAGCGACTGGCCGAGCGTCTGGGCGATCTCGCCGGCGTCGCGGTCGCGCGACAGGACGGTGTCGGCGCGGTAGAGGAAGATCGCGTCTTCGAGGCGGCCGCTCGGGTAGGGGACGACCTCGATGCCCTGGTCCCGGCGGAAGGCCTCGATGATCAACTCGAGCTGGCGCGCCTTGCGGCGGCCGCGCAGATCTTCGTTGCCGTGCTCCCACCACCGCAGGGACGGGTCCTCGGGAGTGTCAGGCTTGTTGGGAGTGTCGGGAGTGTCGGGCTTGGTGTCATCATCGTCGTGCGCAGTCATCGGACTGGCCCCTTTCACGGATCGGACAGGACGGACAGGACGGACATGGTCAGGCGGGCGAGTGCATCCCAGCCGAGGGCACCGGAGCCGAATGCACCGCGTGTGACGACGCCGGACCTCGAGTCCCTTCTCACCTTGGCACTCTCCCAGCCGGACCGCACCTTGAGACTGGCCGAGGCGTGGCTCGCTGAGTCGCCGTCCGACCGGGTTGCCTCGGTCGCCCATCAGGCGATCTGCGTGGCCGAACGCGGGACGGGCCACATGAGGGAGGCCCTCGGGCACGGACGCGCCGCGCTCCGGCACGCACGGCGCGTCGATGCCGAGCGGCAGGGTGACGTGCTCGCCACCCTCGGCGCCACCCTCGTCTATGCCGGTCGGACCACGGAGGGTCTGCGGCTGCTCGAGGAGTCGATCCCCCTCACCCCGAAGCGCACCCTGGGCCGGGTGCTGCACCGTCGGGCGCACATTCTCGGCCTGCTCGGCCGCTACTCCGAGGCCCGTGCCGACCTCGACCGTGCCGTGCGCCACAGCCACCGGCACGGGGACACGCTCTGGGAGGGCCGGTCCCTCGTCAACCGCAGCGACGTCCACCTCGCACTCGGCGAGGTCCGCCGCGCCGAGGACGACGCCCGCCGCGCCGACCTACTGCTCACGAGCCTCGGGGAGCACTTCGAGGCGGTTCAGGCTCGCCACAACCAGGCCCTCGCCGCCTTCCACGCCGGTGATCTCGTGGCCGCGCTGATCCTGCTCGACGCGGTCGACGACGGCTATCGGGCACTGGGGATCGACCCGGTCGACCTCGTCCTCGACCGTGCACAGGTGCAGCTCACGGCCGGCCTGACGACCGAGGCGCGGGCGATGCTCGACGATGCCCTCGCCCGCCGGTCCGTGCCGCCCGCCACGCGCGCCGAGCTACTCCTCATGGCGGCCCGGGCCGCGCTGGCCGGCGACGACCCTGCCGGTGCCGAGACCCTCGCCACGGAGGCGCGGAAGCTCTTCGCCGCCCAGCAGCGCCCGCGGTGGGCCCTGCAGGCCCGGGCCTTGGCGCTGCAGGCCCGCGATGTGACTCTCCAAGGCCAGCGTCGAGTGGCCCCGTCATCCACAGGTCGGCCGCTCCCTCATGGTCAGGAGCGCCGGCACGCCCGCGACACGGCCCGGCTCGTCACGGCGTTGCGCGAGCAGGGGTCACGCGAGCTGCCCGGCGCCCTCATGCTGCACGCCCGAGCGGCGGAGCGGGCCGGTTTGGACGCCGAGGTGGCGCGCAGCTACGCCGAAGCCGCCGGCACACGGCATACCGGTCCCCCGCTCGCCCGAGCCGCGGGATGGCTGGCTGCGGCCCGGCTCGCCGCACACCGGGGAGACCGGCGCGGTCTCTACGACGCCTGTCGCAGGGGGCTCGACGCGGTCGACGAGCACCGGGCCGTGCTCGGCGACCTCGAGCTGAGAGCCCTGGCGACCGGTCACGGCCGTGACCTCGCCGCGTTGGCCGAGGTCGAGGCCGCTCGGGCCCGCGATGCTCGCCGCCTGCTCTGGTGGAGCGAGCGGTGGCGCGCCACCTCGCTGCAGGTCGCCCCCCCCAGCCCGTCGGACCCCGCCCTGGAGCGCGACGCCGCCGCGCTGCGGGACGTGACGAGGAGGCTCGATGCGGCCGAGGAGGACAGCCCGGCCGCGGCGGCGCTCTTTCGGGAACGGGCCCGGCGCGAAGGCGACGTGAGGCGCGCCTACCGCCACCGGCGTGGCACCGGCGCCGTGGGTACCGGCTTCGACGTCCGACACCTCGTCGGCGCACTCGGGGACACCGTCCTCATCTCCCTCAGCACGATCGAGGGCGTCCTACACGCCGTCACCATCGCACGCGGCCGGGTTCAGGTGCGGACGCTCGGCCCGATCGGCCCCGTCCTCGATGAGGCGCAGTTCGCGAGGTTCACGTTGCGCCGCAGCGCCCACGGTCGCCCGAGCGCCCTCGACGCCACGGCAACGCGCCTCGAGGCTGCCCTCTTCGACACCCGGCCGCCCGGTTGGTCGGCCCCGCAAGTGGTCCTCGTGCCTCCGCCGGAGCTGCTGACCGTCCCATGGGGCTTGCTGCCGGTCTTCGCCGGGACCGCGCTGACCGTGAGCCCGTCGGCCACGCTCTGGCTCCGAGCGCGGCAGGGCCTCGCCACCTCGGCCAGGCCTGTCCCTGATGGGACGGCGCCGATCGGCCATGTCGCGCTCGTGACCGGTCCAGGCCTCACCTCCGGGCAGCGGGAGGCCACCGCACTCAGCCCGGTGTGTGACTCGGCTCGGGCCGTGGGCGGCGACGAGGCCACCGTTGCCGGGGCGCTCGACGCGCTCGACGGCGCGCGGCTGGCACACATCGCGGCGCACGGGACCTTCCGGGCCGATGCGCCGCTCTTCTCATCGCTCAGCCTCGCCGACGGGCCGCTGACCGTGCACGACTTCGAGCGGCTACAGCGGCCACCGCGTTCGCTCATCCTGTCGGCGTGCGAGTCCGGTGCGGCCGCACCGATCGGCGCACATGAGGCGCTCGGGCTCGTGACGGGGCTGCTCGCGATGGGCACCTCCGGGGTGCTCGCGAGCATCGTTCCCGTCAACGACGACGCGACGGTCGCGGTCATGGGTCGCGTTCACGACGTCGTCGCACGGGGCGGCACCCTCGCCGATGCCTGGCTCGCCGCTCGGCAGGCCGCGGCGTCGGACCCATTGCTCACCGCGACGGCCGCCTCCTTCACGGCCTGGGGAGCGTGAACCCGAGCCTGTCCGGGGGGGCGATATGTGCCCCCGGGCCCGGCACCACGGGCCCGCCGAGACATATCGCTACCGTCGAGCGATACCGGGCCCGACACGGGGACACCGGAGCCGCGCCCGCCGTGGCGGTCACCGGTCAGCCCAGCTCGAACCACTTGGTCACAAGGTCACCGCGACGGCGGCCTCCTTCACGGCCTGGGGAGCGTGAACCCGAGCCTGTCCGGACGCGCGAACGCAGGCGGTGCAGGCGCAGGACGCGCAGGCGCGAGGCGCAGGCGCGCGGGCGCAGGCGGTGCAGGCGCAGGACGCGCAGGCGCGCGGGCGCAGGAGGTGCAGGCGCAGGCACGCGGGCGCAGGAGGCGCCGGTACCGGACGCGCGGGGCCGCGCAATGCCCAGCCGATCAGGTGTCGTCGGCGAGTGCCCCGCGGATGGGTGCCGATCGGCGAACTCGACGTACGTCCGTGCGGGTGAACACCCGTGCGAGGTACTCGATCGGTGTCGACGGGGGCGATATGTGCCCCCGGGCCCGGCACCACGGGCCCGCCGAGACATATCGCT
>JAKDLQ010000061.1 GCA_030452775.1 Micrococcales bacterium
ATCCTCGCCGAGATCGAGACCGACAAGTCGACGATGGACCTCGAGGCCTACGACGCGGGAACCCTCACCAAGATCCTCGTCGACGAGGGCACCACCGTGCCCATCGGGCAGCCGCTCGCCGTCATCGGAGAGCCCGACTCCTCCGCCGAGCCCGCCCCTGACTCGGCGCAGGACTCGACACAGGAGCCAACGGAAGAATCTGCCCCGCAGCGCGCACCTGAGCCGGCACCCTCCCCGGAGTCCGAGTCACCCGCACCAGCGCCCTCGCCGGAGACGGCAGAGCCGGCTGTCCGGGTACGTGCCACGCCGCTCGTTCGCTCCCTCGCGCGCGAGCGCGACATCGACCTGGCCACGGTCCAGGGCTCCGGCCCCGGGGGGCGGATCATCCGCGCGGATCTCGACGACCTCGCCGCCACGGGCCCGGCGCCCGAGGACGCCGAGGCAGCCCCCGTCGCTGAGGAGACAGCCGCGAGAGCCCCGGCGGCGGCCCCTGCCCCGTCTGCGGCCTCCGTGCAGGCGGGTGAGGACGACGAGCAGATCCCGCTCAGCTCCATCCGGCGGATCACCGCCGAACGCCTCACGCAGAGCGCGGCCGCCCCGCACTTCTACCTCACCATGACCGTTGACACCGCCCCCCTGCTCGGCTTCCGCGCCGAGGTCAACGCGCAGCTGGCCGCAGACGGCGTGAAGGTCACCGTCACCGACCTGCTCATCCGCGCCTGCGCAGTGGCCCTGCGCGCTCATCCCGAGGTGAACTCCTCGTGGGGCGGCGATCACATCGTGCGTCGCGGCCACGTCAACGTCGGGATCGCCGTCGCCATCGACGAAGGCCTCATCGTCCCGGTCATCCGCGACGCCGACCGCAAGACCATCCGCGAGATCGGAGCCGAGGCGCGCGAGCTCGGCGAACGCGCCCGGGCCGGGCGCCTGAGTCCCGACGAGTTCTCCGGCGGCACCTTCACCATCAGCAACCTCGGCATGTTTGGGATCAGCGAGTTCACCGCGGTCATCAACCCTCCCGAGGCGGCGATCCTCGCCGTCGGAGCGGCTGCAGAGACGCCGGTGATCAAGGACGGGGAGGTCTCCGTGACGAGCACCATGCGGGTGACCCTCACGGTCGATCACCGCGTCCTCGACGGTGCCACCGCCGCCAACTTCCTGCGCGACCTGGTCCGCGTCCTCGAGGAGCCGCTGCGGATCGTCACCTGAGGGCTGCGGACGCTCAGACACTGATCCGCCAGACGGATCAGTGTCTGAGCCCTCGCGGGTAGCCGGCCAGCCGCTCCTATCACCTCGGTCAGCTGCCGGGCGGCGGCGGAAGTTGGGCGTATGCCGCTGTGCTCGCTCTGACGGGCACGCACCCCCTGATCGGGGTGGCCCTCGACAGGCGGTCCTCGAGGCCTGGCATGGCCGGTCATGACAAGGTGTCAGCATGCGTTCCTACTGTGCGGTCTATGTTGATGCCGGATATCTGTTGGCCTCGGCGGCGACCCGGATCACCGGCACGTCGCTGCGAGGCGGAGTGGCGATCGCCTACCCGGCGATGATCGAGTCCGTGATCGCGCAGGCCGAGGCGGACAGCGGCCTGCCTCTGCTTCGGGTGCACTGGTACGACTCGGCCAACGGCCATGGCGGCACCCCGGACTCGCTCCAGGAGACCATCGGCATGCTGCCGCGCCTCAAACTGCGCCTCGGGCGGATGTCTCCCGGCGGCGAGCAGAAGGGTGTGGACCTGCGTATCGGGCTCGACCTCGCCACCCATGGCCGGAACCGGATCGCTGACGTCATGTATCTCGTGTCCGGGGACGATGACCTCACCGAGGCCGTCGAGGAGGCGCAGGGGCACGGCTCTCAGGTGATCCTCCTCGTCGCGCCGAACCGGCACGGCCTGGCTCACGCCGTCTCGCGCAACCTCCAGAGGGCCGCTGACGGGATCGTCGTCATCGATCCCATCACGGTCGACAAGACAGTGAGGCCCCGCCGGAGGCAGGCCGCCGCGAGCGCCGCACAGGCGCCGTCGGCCCTGCCGGTCGCCGCCAAGCCGGCGGCGTCCGAGGTGCTCCCCAGCCCCGCGCTGCTGGCCGGACGTCGCATGACCATCGGCACGGCCCCGCAGCCGGCCTCGACGATGGTCTACTCGAGCTCGACCGGAGCCACTCCGGTGAACCACTACGAGATCTCACCGGAGCTGGACCAGACCATCGACGAGGTCGCCCGGGGCGTGGTGGACACGTGGCGCGAGACCGTGGCCGACGCGGATCTGCGCCAGGTTCGTGCCGACCGGCCCTACATCCCCCAGGATCTGGATCGGACCCTGCTGCTCGACCTGTCGAGCCGGACCGGCGTCTACGAGATCGACGAGCGCACCCGCCATGTCCTGCGGGAGCGCTTCTGGACCGTCCTCGACGGCAAGCCCGCCCACCCCGCGACCAACTGAAGGAGCATGGCCATGCATCGCACATTGAGCGAGGAGGACGCGGCGTTCCAGCAGCGCATGCGTGACTTCTTCACCACCGAGGTCCCGCAGGACATCCGCGACCGATGGCGGGCCGGCGGCGAGGTCGAAGCGCAGGACGTCCGGGTCACCCAACGGATCCTCAATGCCGCCGGGCTCGCGGTCCCGAGCTGGCCTCGGGAGTTCGGCGGCCAGGACTGGACCAACCTCCAGCTGCACATCTACCTGCAGGAGATGCAGTCGGCGTCGGTTCCGCCGCCGCTCGCCTTCAATGTCAACATGGTCGGGCCGGTCATCGCGGCCTTCGCCTCCCGGGAGCTCAAGGAGCGCTTCCTCTCGCCGACCGCCAACCTCGATATCTGGTGGGCCCAGGGCTTCTCGGAGCCCGAGGCCGGCTCGGACCTCGCCTCGCTGCGCACCTCCGCGGTGCTCGAAGGCGACGAGTGGGTCGTCAACGGGCAGAAGACCTGGACGACGCTCGGTCAGCATGCCGACTGGATCTTCGCCCTCGTCCGCACGGACCCGGATGCACCCAAGAAGCAGATGGGTATCTCCTTCCTGCTCATCGACATGGCCACCCCCGGCGTCACGGTGCGACCGATCCAGCTCATCGACAGAGGCCACGAGGTCAACGAGATCTTCTTCGACAACGTTCGGGTGCCGGTGGACCAGCTCGTCGGCGAGGTCAACAAGGGCTGGGACTACGCCAAGTTCCTCCTCGGCAACGAACGCGTGAGCGTCGCTCCGGTTGGGTCGATCAAGCGAAAGCTCGCTGACGCCAAGGGCTTTGCTCGGTCCGTCGCCACCGACGACGGGACGCTGCTCGATGATGTCCACATCGCGACCCGCTTCGCCGAGCTCGAGGCGCAGGTCATGGCGCTGGAGCTCACGGCGCTGCGCGTGGCCGCCGGGTCCAAGGACGGCAAGCCGGATCCGGCATCCTCGATCCTCAAGCTCCGGGGGAGCCAGCTGCAGCAGGACGTTCTCGAGCTGGTCGTCGACCTCGCCGGCCCGTCCGGTCTGCTGTGGGACGCCGGAGACACCAGAGACGGCACAGACGGCAGCGGGCGCGAGGCATGGACCGGGAAGGCGGCTCCGACCTATCTGAACTTCCGCAAGGCGTCGATCTACGGAGGGTCCAACGAGGTACAGCGCCAGATCATCTCGTCCGGGATCCTCGGACTGAGGGGCTGATCATGGACTTCACCATCGATAGCGAGCAGCGGGCTCTGCGAGACGCCGCGGCCGACCTCGCGGAGCGACACGCCCCCGACTACGGGTCCGGTGACGTGACGGTCGGCCCGGCCGAGCACGACGCAGGACTCTGGGCCGCCCTCGCAGGCCTCGGAGGGCTCGGTCTTCCCTTCCCCGAGGCGGCCGGCGGCTTCGGAGCGAGCCCGGTGGAGGTCTCCCTCGTGGCCGGGGAGCTGGGTCGGGCCGGAATCCGCAGCGCATATGGGGAGGCCCTCGTCGCCGCGTCGCTGCTCGTCGACGCGGACCAGACCGATCTGGTGGGCGCGGTTGCCGATGGCGCCGCCCTCGTGATCCCGGCCTTGGCCGAGCCCGGACGGGCCTGGTCACTGGCCGCCTCCACGGTCGCCGCGGAAGGTTCCGGCACCGGCCCCGACGCGTGGACCCTCACCGGCATCAAGGAGCCGGTCCAGTTCGCGGCCGCGGCCTCCCACATCGTGGTTCCGGCCCAGGCTCCGGACGGCCTCGCCGTCCTCCTCGTCTCAGGCCCCAAGGTCACCGCCAACGGCCGGGTCGAGCTCGCGGGCGCCGCCGCCACCCTGCTGATCGGTCCCGACACCGCCGCCTCAGCCCTGGCTCGGGCCGTCAATCTCGGCATCGTCGCGCTGGCCGGCGAGGCCGTCGGCGCAATGGACACCGCGATGACCATGACGGTCGATTACCTCAAGACGCGCAAGCAGTTCGGGGTGCCCCTGATGACCTTCCAGACGCTCACACAGCGAGCGGCGGACATGTACGTTTCGCTCGAGCTGGCCCGCAGCAGCGCACAGTTCGCGGCCATGGCCATCACCGACGACCCCGACGACTCGGCCAGCATCTCGAGGGCCAAGGTCGTCATTGGCCAGTCGGGCCGGCACATCGGCCAGGAAGCCATCCAGCTGCACGGCGGCATCGGGATGACGGCGGAGTACGCCGTGGGGCACCTGATGACCCGCCTGACGGCCATCGAGCACACCTTCGGCGACACCCGTCAGCACCTCGCTGCGCTCGCCGCCCACGTGGGCGACCACGAGTCGGTCGACGTCCTCGCCTGACGTGCTGACCTGAGCTCAACCGACTCGGCCCGACCTGACCCTGCCCCTTACCCTCAGTCGAGCCCGGGAGTCCCCGGCTCGGACTGCATGCATAGTTCATGAATTGCTGGTATTCTGTTCGGTGTGACTACCGAGATCATTCAGGCCCGTGACGTACCCACTGACGACGTGAAAGTCTTGCGGGCTCGGGCGGCGGCCCGCAATATGTCGCTGTCCGGCTATCTCCGGGAACTGATTCACGAGGACGCGTCACGCCCGACGATGGAGGACGTGCTTGCGCGGATCGCCGGCCGAGGCAGTATCGCGGCCACCAGTGAAGACATTCGGTCATTCATCGCGGACGGCCGCCGGTAAGTGACCGTCGTCGACGCCTCGATCGTGGTGCGACTGCTGCAGAACCGTCGCGGAGATGACAAGCTACGTGTGCGCTTCGAGCAGCACCGGTACATTCATGCCCCAGCACTGATCGATGCCGAGGTCACCTCGGCCGTCCGCGGGCTGCTCATGACGTCGAAGCCCGATACCAGGATCGCCGTTGCACGAGCTGAGCAGATGCTCGACGACTTCGCGGACCTACCACTGATGCGCTACCCGATGCAGCCCTTTCAGCGACGGGTCCTGACTCTGCGGGAGAACCTCACGGCATACGACGCGTTCTACGTCGTGCTAGCTGAAGCGCTTGGCGTGCCGCTGCTCACCGACGACCACAAATACGCGGAGGCACCCGGCCACGCGGCCGTCATCGACGTCTGGCCGTGACCACGGCAGGTGTGCTCACCCCTGCGCGGCCACCGTGTCCCCCTCAGTCGAGTGGCCCCCCCCAACCCACGCCCCCCCGGGGGTGGTCGCGGGGGGCCACTCGACTGAGGGTGAGCCGGAGCAGCCGGGGCCCCGAAGCGCAGTTCGTCGCACAAGAGGCGGCTCGAGCCCACGTCGGACCGGGTCCGGATCGGCGGTCAGAGGGTCCCAGAGGCCAGGGCCGCCCGGACGATTGCGGCCGAGACGACGATGTCGGTCCAGGCCTCCCCGACGCTCTTGAAGAATCGCGGCCTGTCCGGGGCAACGGTGACCTCTCCGCAGGCGAGTTGCCGCAGATCGCCGCTCATGGCATCCGCCTGGCCCACCCCGTCGGCGATGGCGAGGATGATGTCCCCGGCCTGCGAGAGCGCCGACTCCGGCGACTCGACGACGACGGTGGCCCGTCGCACGAGCGCGGTGTCGACCTCGCGCATCGAGGGTGAGTGGGACCCGATCGCGACGACGGTCGCTTCGGGGCGGAGCGCCTCGGAGTCGAAGAGCGGCTCGGCGGCGGTGGTGCAGCAGGCGACGATGTCGACGGCGCCCACATCGGCCGGCGACCCGGCTCGGGCCGTGAGGCCCCCGGACTCGAGGTCGGCGACGACCTCGGCGATCGCCGCGGGACGCCGGCCCACGACGATCACCTGTTCGAGCGGACGCACGGCGTTGATCGCGCGGGCGTGGCTGGCCGCCTGCGGGCCCGTCCCGAAGACGAGGAGGGAGGACGCCGAGGGGGGTGCGAGCCGGCGCACCGCCATGGCCGACATGCCGGCGGTCCGCATCAGCGTGAGCGCCTCCCCGTCGAGGATCGCCGTCGGGGTCAGGGTGTCCCCGGCGAAGGCGATGTGAACGCCCTGGATCCGCGGAACGCCGAGGGCGGCATACTGCTCGTGGATCGTCAGCACCTTGACTCCGGCGTCGGGTCCGACCTCACCTGGCATGAGCAGGATCTCGCCCGCGGTCACGGGCACGAAGGTGCGCTGCGGGGTGTTGCCCGGGGCGGCCCCGCTGACGAGGGCGCCCTCGAGCGCGTCGGCCACCTCGACCCACGGCAGCGCGCGGCTCATCGAGTCCTCATCGATCCAGGGGATCGCTTGGCTGGGCATGGCAGGTTCTCCGATCAGAGGTGCAGGCACAGACGCAACGCGTCGTAGATGGCGGCATGGATGTTGCGGCTCGTCACCGCGTCGCCGATGCGGAACAGCTGGTAGGTGCCGGCGTCGTTGCGGACGATCTGCTGGGGGGCACCGGCAAGCAGGGCGTCGAGGTCGACCTCCCCCCCGTTGCGGGACCCGGGCACGAGCTCGTGGTAGAGGTCGGCGACGGGCAGGGTGCCGTGCTCGACGACGACGTGATCGACGATCCGGGTCACCTCGAGGTCGGCGTACTCGCTCCACAGGGTCGCCGCGAGCCGTCGGTCGTCGGTGCGTCGCACCCGCCTGAGGTAGTACGGCAACGTCACCGTCACGCCGTGCTCGGCGAAGGTCTTGAGATATGCGGGGGAGTTCATCGAGCCCACCTCCGGGGCGATGACCCGCTCGGGTGTCACGAACTCCACCTGGGCGCCGCGCAGCGCGAGGGTCTCGGCGGCATCCATCCCGGGGTGGCCGCCGTTGTCGTCGAAGACGAGCACGGAGCCGCGGGCGCGCAGGGAGCCGTCCATGACGTCCCACACGTCGTTGACCAGCTCCGCGCCGTCGAGGAGGAACTCGTGGTTGGGCATGCCCCCGGTCGCGACGATGACGATGTCGGGGTCCTCGGCGAGGACCTCCGCCGCCTCGGCGAAACGCCCGGTGCGCACGTCCACACCGTGATGCTTGGCCTCGGCCAGGCGCCAGTCGACGATTCCGATGAGGTCTCGCCGGTGCGGAGAGGGCGAGGTCAGCCTGATCTGGCCGCCGACCTCGTCGCTGGCCTCGAACAGGGTCACCGCATGACCGCGAGCGCCGAGGACGCGAGCCGCCTCCAGCCCGGCGGGGCCGGCGCCGACGACGACGGCCCGGCGGCGCACCTCGCTCACCTGCCCGATCTCGTGGACGAGACTCTGCTCACGCCCGGTTGCGGGGTTGTGGATGCACTTGGCGTCGCCCGACTGGTAGATCGCATCGAGGCAGTAGTTCGCCCCCACGCAGGGCCGGATCCGGTCCTCCTCCCCTGCGGCGATCTTGTTGACCAGGTGCGGGTCGGCGATGTGAGCACGGGTCATGCCGATGAGGTCGACCAGCCCCTCGCGCACGGCATACCTCGCGGTTGCCACGTCGGCGATCCGGGCGGCGTGCATGACAGGGATGCCGACCTTCTCGCGGATGCGCCCGGTCCACTCGAGGAAGGGCGCCGAGGGCTGGCCCATCGAGGGGATGACCTTGACCAGCGACTGGTCGCTCTCGATCGAGCCCTTGATCGTGCTGACGAAGTCGATGCCGTCCTCGACGTAGGCGCGCAGCGCGGTCACCGCCTCATCCTCGGTGAGCCCGCCGTCCCGGTCCTCGTCGAGCGACATCCGGATCCCGACGATGAAGTCGGGCCCGACCGCCGCTCGCACCGCCTGGATCACCCGGCGTGGGAAGGTCATCCGCTGCTCGAGGCCGCCACCGAGCTCATCGTGGCGGTGATTGGTCGCCGGAGACAGGAAGCTGTCGAGCAGGTGCCCGTAGTGCTGCAGCTCGATGCCGTCGAGCCCGCCGGCCTGGCAGCGCGCCGCGGCCTCGGCATAGTGCCGCACGATCCGGTCGAGGTCCCAGTCCTCGGCCTCCTTGGGGAAGGCCCGGTGCGCGGGCTCACGAAGCGGCGAGGCGGACACGACGGGTAGCCAGTCCCCCGCGTAGTTGCTCGTGCGGCGCCCGAGGTGAGTGACCTGGCACATCACGGCGGCACCGGCCGCGTGGACGTCATCGGTGAGCCGGCGCAGCCACGGGATGATCTCGTCCCGGTAGAGCAGCAGGTTGCCGAAGGACGGCGGACTGTCCGGGGACACCACGGCCGAGCCGCCCATCATCGTCAGGCCGACCCCGCCGCGCGCCTTCTCCACGTGATAGAGCCGGTACCGGTCCTTGGGCATCCCATCCTCGCCGTAGGCAGGCTCGTGGGAGGTGCTGACGACCCGGTTGCGTAGCGTGAGGTGCCGCAGCGGGTACGGCTGCAGCAGCGGGTCGAGAGACGCCAGGCGCACAGACACTCCTTGCCACCGCACTACGCGGTAATCGGTTACCCGCTATAACCTGTACGCTACTTCCCCCTGTCAAGAGGGCACCACACATGTCGGACCGGTCGGGCCCAGCGGCCCACCCCTGCGCAGCGCCCGCGGCGCACGACGCCGCCCATGGCCGTGCAGACCCCGTGCGAGGCGTCATGGACGCGATGACACTCACCGACCACGAGCAGAAGATGCTCGACGGGCACCATGGCGAGGGGGTCGCCATGGCGATGCGGATCGTCACGTCCCTGGCCCGGGTGCGCGGGGCGCCGCGTCTCATCGAGATCGGGTCGGCGCACATCGACGGGTGCCTCTTCCACGGCCAGGCGGGCCTCGACTTCGCGGTCCGCCTGCGCGAGCTGGGCGCCCGGGCCTCGGTCCCGACGACGCTGAACGTCGGCTCGATCGACCTGCTGCACCCCGGCCTCGTGCGGGACCGGACGCCGGCCGAGCGCGAGGTCGCCATCGGCGGGCGCGCGCTCATGGACGCCTACCTCGCCCTCGGCGCCCGCGCGACCTGGACGTGCGCCCCCTACCAGATGGATGCCCGCCCGGCGCTCGGCGAACACGTCGCCTGGGCCGAGTCCAACGCGATCGCCTTCTGCAACTCCGTGCTCGGCGCGCGGACCGACCGCTACGGCGACTTCCTCGACATCTGCGCGGCGATCACCGGGCGCGCGCCGTATGCCGGGCTCCACACGGACGAGGGTCGGCTCGGCGAGGTGCTCGTCGACTGCACGGCCATCCCCGAGCGGGTCCTCGCCGGCGACCTCGCCGCGCCGCTGCTCGGCTACCTCGTCGGTTCCCGCGTCGGGACCCGCAACCCGGTCCTGCTCGGCCTGCCCCTTTCGACGTCCGAGGACCAGCTCAAGGCCTTCGGCGCCGCCGTCGCCTCGTCGGGCGGGGTGGCGATGTTCCACGTCGTCGGGGTCACCCCGGAGGCGCCGACGCTCGAATCCGCCTTCGGCTCCAGGGAGCCCGCTGAGACGATCGCCGTGACGAGTGAGGACCTGGTGACCGCCCGCCGGGAGCTGTCGACGGCCACCGAGACCCGTCTCGATGTCGTCAGCCTCGGCACGCCGCACGCCTCGCTCGACGAGATCGCGACGCTCGCCCGGCTCCTCGAGGACGGTCCGCCGGTCGCCGACGGCGTCGACGTCTACCTGTCCACCGGGCGCTCGGTGCTCGCCGAGGCGGAGCGGCGAGGCCACGTGCGCGTGCTGGAGGAGAGCGGCATACACATCGTCGTCGACACGTGCACGTACGTCACCTCCATCCTGCGCCCCAGCGCGCGCACGGTGATGACCAACAGCGGCAAGTGGGCGCACTACGCACCGGGCAACCTCGGCGTCGACGTGGTCATCGCCAGCCTCGAAGAGTGTGTCCAATCAGCCCGCGCAGCAAGGGTGCTCGTCGATGACGACCTCCTGCGCTAAGCCCCCTGGCTGTATGCCGCTGAGCGGCCGCACGCTGCATCCCGGCTCCGCGCGGGGCGGGGTCCTGCGCCTCGACGAACCGCTGTCCTTCTGGGGCGGCACCGATCAGGACGGGCGGATCATCGATCGCCACCACCCGCAGCGGGGCGAGTCGATCGCCGGGGCCGTCCTGGTGATGCGCAGCGGACGCGGGTCGAGCTCGAGCTCCTACGTCCTCACCGAGCAGCTCCGCTGCGGGTCGGGGCCGGCTGCGATCATCCTGGCCGAGCCCGATGCCATCGTCACGCTCGGGGCGATCGTCGCCGACGAACTCTACGCCACCGCAGTCCCGGTCGTCATGGTCCCGCTCGCCGATCTCACGTCGCTGTCGACGGGCGACAAGGTGCATGTCGAGGCCGGCCCGCGCGGGGCCCGAATCGCGGCCGTGGTGTGACGAACTGACCGTCCTCCACCCGCCCGTGCGCATTGTTTACGTACGGGCGAATGGCCGGAACATGGCGGACACCACGCCCGCGGCCCGCAGCCCAGTCCGCCATCGACCGCCTCACCTCGGGCGCGCACACCCTCATCATCGAAGGGCCCTCCTACCGGAAAATGAAACAACCCCCAACCGGCGAGTTGTCCCGTGTCCCGTGTCCTTGACTCAATGCCACTTAGCGTGTGCGAATCATGCTGCGGTTGGGGTGTTTCGAAGGTTGG
>JAKDLQ010000062.1 GCA_030452775.1 Micrococcales bacterium
GGCCTGTGGATGACGAGGCCACTCGAGTGAAAGGGGGCGCCGCGCCGGGCGGGCCTGTGGATGAGGGGGCCACTCGAATGAAGGGGGGAGCGGGGTCGGCCGGGTTCGTATCGCGCACGTGCGGCACACTGACGGAGTGAACCCCACGTCCATCTCCGAGCACCGAGCCGCTCTGCGCGGGCTGCTCGGGGACGGTGTGCGACAGACGGTTCCCCTCGACCGGCACGCGGCCGGCCGCCACCTCGCCGAAGACCTGCTCGCCTGTGACGACCTGCCCCGCTTCGACAACTCCGCGATGGACGGCTACGCGGTCCACCCCTCCGGGGCCGAGCAGCGCGAGTTCGTCGTCGTGGCGGACGTCCCCGCCGGGGCCCCGCCCGACGTGACGCTGCGACCCGGCGAGGCGGCCCGGATCATGACCGGTGCCCGCCTGCCGGACGGCGCCACCGCGGTGGTGGCCGTCGAGCAGACCGATGCGAGCCCGACGGGGCCGGCCCCCGGCCGGGTCGCCCTGACGTGCGAGGCGGAGACGGGCCGACACATCCGCCTGCGCGGGGAGGAGGTGCTCGCCGGCTCCGTCATCGCCCCGGCCGGCGCGCCTGTCACCCCGGGGCTCATCGCCCTGGCGCGATCGGCCGGCTGCTTCGTCGTGACGACGTGGGCCCCCACCCGCGTGGCCGTCGTTGCGACCGGGACCGAGCTGACCGACGCCAGTCACTGCGCCGGGGACGCGGGTATCCACGAGTCGAACTCCGACATGATCGCGTCCCTGTGCGCAGCCGCCGGCTGCCGGGTCACGAGCGTCGACACCTGCCGGGACGACCCGGCCGCGCTGACCGTCCTGTTCGACGAGCTCGACCGGCGCGTCGACGTCGATGTCATCGTCACGACCGGAGGCATCAGCGAGGGCGCCTTCGAGGTCGTGCGCCAACTCGGCGAATCGCTCGGCACCTTCGCCTTCACCCACCTCACCATGCAGCCCGGCGCGCCCCAGGGTCTGGGCACCTACGGAACGACACCGGTCGTCTGCTTCCCCGGCACCCCGGTCGGGGCATATGTGTCCTTCCGTATGCTGCTGCGCCCGGTCCTCGACGCGTGCCACGGGAGCTCGCGCCAGGAAGCCCGCTCAGCGGCATACACCGGCGTGACGCGAAGGGTGCGGCCCGGGAAGGTCCAGTTCGTCACCGCGGTGCTCGCCCGGGACGGGACGGTCACGGCGGCGGCCGGTCGGCACCTCAGCGCGCTCGCGGGGGCCGATGCGCTCATCGAGGTGCCGATCGGCGCAGGTCATCTCGTCACCGGCGACACGGTGACGGTCCACCTGCTCTGAGCTGAGTGAGAACGTGTTTGATGAGGGGTCATGCCGGGCCAGCACCTCGAAGCCGCGTTGGCCCTCAGGCTTCTTGACAATCTGCACGGCCATACGCAGGGAGTGCCGAGCGACGGCGAGCAGCCTGCCGGCGTACCGGCCATCGGCCCACACCAGCAGGATGCGAGGGCTTCGCTCTTCGTGCTGACACAGCACCGGAGGCACCCGCCGCGGTCAGCGGTCTGGGTATACGGCGTCGTCGCGGTCAAGCGCGCACGGTCGCCGCGGTCAGCTCGGCCGCGACGAACTCTGCGAAGGCCTTGCCCAACGGCAGGTCCGACATGCCCTCGACGAACAGGAACTGTCCCTGCGGGTTGACCTCGAGGAAGACCGGCTCGCCGTCGGGGCGCACCTTCAGGTCGAAGACGCCCATCCGCAGCCCGAGTCGCCTCGTCATCACGCGCAGCGCATCCTGCAGGCCCTGCTCGAGCGGAACCGGCTCGATGGCCATATCGTTTGCCAACCGCCAGTCAAGCTCGAGCGAACGGATCCGGGCGGCGTGCACCCGGTCACCGAAGACCATGACGCGCAGGTGGTCGGTGCCGGCAATCTCCTCCTGGTAGATCGTCGGGGCGACCATGATCTCGGCGTCGTCGCTTAGCCCTTCCGCTGTCACCCTGCCTGCCTGCAGCGCGGTGCCCAGCAGCCCGGTCACCGTCTTGGCGATGACGGTGCCGCCGTGAGCCTGGGCGAACGCGCGCACCGCGGCCGGGTCGCTACTAACGAGGGTTCGCGGCACCCTCAGTCCGATTGCCTGCGCGAGGTTGAGCTGCAGCAGCTTGTTCTGCGCGCGCTCGGTCGCGTACGGGTCGCTGATCCACGCACCGGTGAAGCCTGCGAGCAGGACGCCGCGCAAGGCCGCGCGGCAGTCCTTGACAACGAGCTCGCGCATCTGCGGGTCGATCACCTCCTCCGGCACCGCCGGTCGCCCGTGGCATCGACGCCACCACACCAGCTCGAGGCCGCGCACAGCGACCGTCCCGCCCTCCTCGGTCGGCAAGACCGCATCTGGCCCCTCGACATTGCTCCATGCCAGTCCCCCGGCGCCCGAGAGACGATCGGCGGGCACGATGGCCGCATCGAGGTCGTAGTCCTCGCGCAACTGCCTGCGGATCACGTAGGCGTGCAGGTCATCGGCGAGGGTCACGATCGCGACTCTGCTCATCTGTCGGCTCCTTGCCTCTCGGCCGCCGGAGGCGGGTCGCTTACTCGTCGCAGTCGTCGCAGCCGCAACTGGAGCAGGAGATCGTGCCGACTCCTGGCCAGCCGATACCTACCGACTCGGGCCCGGCCGCGGCCTGCTCCCAGGCCTCGAGCCTGGCCGGGTGGACGTAGCCTTCAAGGCCGCGGGTGAAGCGCGCAGCAATAGGCGACAGTGACTTCATGGTTCCTCCTTGCAGGACAGGACCGGGATCTCGCCACCCGGTCTCACCAGCAAGAGGTCGGCGCAGCGCAGGTGATACATGTGCTGTACTGCCGTGCCCCCAGCGGTGACCGCCGCAGCCGCGAATACCGCTCAGCCCCCACCTCGGTGGCGTCCGACAGCATCCGTGGCCACGCGCGGCGCACTGGCGTCCGCGCGCCACCGTCCACCATGCGGCATTCTGGGCTTCATGACACGTAGCGGGATCCTCTTCGACGTCGACGGCACCTTGGTGGACACGACATATCTGCATGCCGTGTGCTGGGCCCGTGCCTTCGCCCGCACTGGCCGCTACCCAAGCATGGCGCTGGTCCATCGTGCGGTCGGCATGGGCGGGCAACGGCTGGTCAACCACATCCTCGGCGACGGCGTCGGAAAGGATGATGCGGCCGCGATCATCGATGCCCACAGCGTGCTCTATGCCGAATGGCACTCCCGCCTACACGCCTTCGACAAGAGCGCGGACCTGCTGCGGGCTTGCCATCAGCGGGGCCTGACGGTCGCTCTCGCCTCGTCCGCGGGAGCAGGCGATATGTCCGTGCTGCGGGCCACCCTGGACGCCGAGGACGCGGTCGACGTCGTGACCACTTCCGACGATGCCGACGCCTCGAAGCCCGAACCGGACATCCTGCAAGCGGCGCTGGGCAAGGCGCAGCTGTCCGCGGAAAACGTCGTCTTCGTCGGCGATGCCGTGTGGGACGTGCAAGCCTGCCAGCGGGCCGGCATACCGTGCGTAGGGCTCGAGTGCGGCGGGACAAGCCGAGCCGAGCTGCTCGCCGCCGGGGCCGTCGAAGTCTGGAAAGACCCGGCCGACTTGTTGACCCACTTCCAAGAGTCGGCCCTGGGCCGTCTCATCGGCCGCTGATCAGCGAGGTGGACAGTCCCTCGCGGGGCAGCATCACAGCCCCTGACAGCCATGGCCGGACGCAGCGACCTGGCCACACCACACGCCGCAATGAGCGGGAAATGTCGGTGTGCCTGGATACGAATGAGAGTATGTCGCCATACAGCCGCACTGGCCATATCAACCTCGTCCATCACGAGGGCACGCCGAACGCCTCCGAAACATACTCTGAGCTCGGCGCTCAGGCCGGGGACTGGGTCGCGTCGGCCACCCAGGGGCCAAGGGGCGGGTTCCAGGCCCGCACGACGCGGCGCAGGACAAGGCCGGCCGCCCAGTAGGGGTCACCGTCGAAGACCGTCGTCACCTCGTCGAGCGACTCGGCCGAGTAGACGATGAGGGCGGCGTTCTCCGGCTCCGCGGCCGTCGGCTCGCCCTCGGAGACCTCGTCGTGCCCTGGCTGGTACATCCCTGCGACGAGGAGCCCGGGCAGGCCCGAAAGCCACTCGCGATGCTCGGGACGCACCTTCATCAGCTCGGTCGTGTCGTCGGGGTAGGTGTAGTGGATCGCGTAGATCGCCATGCGGGCCTCCGGCCGGATCGTGCGGTGTCGTGGAGTGGTGGGGCGTGATGGGGATGGGACGAGATGGGTTCGTGGTCAATCGACAAGGATGCGCTCGGGGCGGGCATAGACGTTGAGGCGATCGCCGCGCAGGAAGCCGACGAGCGTCATCCCGGCCTCGGCGGCGCTGTCGACGGCCAGCGATGACGGCGCGGATACGGCTGCCAGGCAAGGGATGCCGGCCATGACCGCCTTCTGGACCAGCTCGAACGAGGCCCGGCTGGAGACCATGAGCACGCAGCCCGTCAGGGGCAGCCGGCGCTGCATGAGGGCCCAGCCGATGACCTTGTCGACGGCGTTGTGCCGCCCGATGTCCTCACGGACGACGAGTGCCTCGCCGCCCTCGGTGAACAGGCCGGCTGCGTGCAGGCCACCGGTCTGCTGGAAAGAGTGCTGCGCGGACCGCAGCGCATCCGGCATCCCGGCGACGGTCGACGCGGGGATCCGCACCGGATCGGCGCGCACGTCGTGGGCCGATCGGGTCCGCAGGTGTTCAATGCTGGCCTTGCCGCAGACTCCGCACGAGGAGGACGTGAGGAAGTTGCGGGCCGCCGATGCGGCGGGCGATCCGACACCCGGAGCCAGGGTCACGTCGATGACGTTGTAGGTGTTCTCCTCGAAGCCCGTCTCGCCCGAGGCCACGGCCCCCTCGCAGTAGCGGGCGACCGCGACGTCATCTGCCGACCGGATCACGGCTTCTGAGTGGAGGAAGCCGTGGACGAGCTCGAAGTCGTGCCCAGGGGTGCGCATCGTCACCGTCAAGGGGTCACCGCCCACGCGCAGCTCGAGCGGCTCCTCGACGGAGAGCGTGTCGCTGCGCTCGCGCGAGTGCACGGTGGAGACGTCGATCACCGTGATCCGGCGTCGCGTCGTCACCCGTCCCATCCCACCAGCGTAAGCGTGCGCGGCGATCCGTCGAAGGCGCCTCTCACTACACTCGTCCGGATGACGCCACAGCGAGCGTGCGAGCCGGGCCCCGGCGCGGCGACCACCGCCGCGATCGTGCTCACCGGCGGAGGCTCGACGCGAATGGGCCGGCACAAGCCCGCGCTCGTCATCGGCGGCCGCCCGATCATCGTGCGCGTCCTCGAGGCGGCGGCCGGACACCGGGTCGTCGTGGTCGGAGACGCCGACGCGGTGCCGGCCGGAGTGCAGGTCGTCCGCGAGCAGCCTGCCGGCGGGGGTCCCGTCGCGGGGATCGCGGCCGGCCTCGCCGCCCTCCAGCCCATAGCGGGCGTGGCGGGCGGCCCGCGCGGGCCGCAGCTGGTCGCCGTCCTCGCCGGCGACTTGCCCTTCCTCACCGGGCCGGCCCTCACTGAGCTGTTCGTCGCCCTCGACTCGGGCCCCGTGGACGTGCCGAGACCAGATGTCGCTGTCGCGGTCGACCTGGCGGGCCGGACCAACTGGCTCTGCGCGGTCTGGCGGGTCGACGTGCTGCGGGCGCGCCTTGCCGACCTCGGTGACCTGGTCGGCGTCAGCGTTCGGCGACTGGCCGCCGGACTGCGGCTCGTCCACGTTCTCGACGAGTCCGGGTGGTCCTCGGATGTCGACACCCCCGAGGACCTCGACGAGGCACGCCGGACTGAGGATCGGTGAGCATCCAGCGGCTCGGGCGCTACGGTGCTGCCATGTCTGTGTGGGGGTTGAGTCGCCTCCTGGTATGCCGTGTGGCCCGGCCTCTCCGGTCCGGCGCGTCCGCCTGCGCTGCCTGCGCGTCCCTCAGCGCGTCCCTCAGCGCGTCCCCCCGCGCGTCAGCCCTGCTCGTCGCGGACGAGCCCGGTCAGGCAGGTGGCGGCGAGTGACCATCGGCCAGCGGGCGCGGGCGGCGTGGGAGAGCCTGCATGACCGGGTCCGCTCCAGGCTGTGGCCGGTGCCGGTGGCGGCGCTCGCGCTGGCGATAGTCGCCGGTCTCACCCTGCCGTACGCCGATGCCGCCTTCTCCGGATCCCTGCCGTCGTGGCTGGACCCCGTGATCTTCGGTGGTGACGCCGACGCGGCCCGCAGCGTGCTCGGTGCCGTCGCCAGCTCCCTCATCACCGTGACGTCCCTGACCTTCTCCCTCACCGTGGTGACGCTGCAACTGGCCGCCAGCCAGTTCTCCCCCCGCCTGTTGCGCACGTTCGCCGGCGATCTGTTCGTCCAGGCGACGCTCGGACTCTTCCTCGGCACCTTCATCTACTCCCTCACCGTGCTACGCACCGTCCGCGGCGGCGATGGCACCACAGAGTCCGTGCCGAGGCTCGCGGTGACGACCTCGTTCCTGCTGGCCATCGCCAGCACCATCCTCCTGGTCGCCTTCCTCGCTCACCTCGTCCAACAGATCCGGGTCGAGACGCTGCTGCGCACCGTCCACAAGGGCGCCACCGACACGATCGGATCCACCCTCGGCCCGGTGACCGGTGAGCCCCGGTCCGGGGACACGGACGACACCGAGGCGCGCACCACCGAGGCGCGTCCCACCGAGGCGTGCCCTACCGAGTCGCGCCCCACCGAGTCACCCCGCCTGCCGCCAGTCCCCGACACGGCGATTCCACTGCTGGCTGACGACTCCGGGTTCCTCGTGCGCGTGGACCGACAAGAGCTCCTCGAGGTGTGTGTCGACCTCGATGTCAGCTGTGTCATCGAGAAGGTCATGGGCAGCTCGCTCGTCAAGGGCTGCCCCATCGGCTGGGTGTGGGCGGTCGCCGGCCCGATGGCCACCGAGCAGTCCGAGCAGGCTCAGCGTCGGCTCGCCCGATCGATCCATACCGGGTTCGAGCGCACCTCGGTGCAGGACGTCGGCCACGGCCTGCGCCAGGTCACCGACGTCGCCAACAAGGCCCTCTCGCCCGGGATCAACGACCCGACCACGGCCATGCACGCCTTGGGGCACCTCTCCGCCCTGCTGTGCGAGATCGCCACACGCGAGGTGGGGCCGGTGCTGCTGCGCGATGACGACGGGCGCGTCCGGGTCGGTCTGACCCAACCGGACCTCGCCGACCTCGTCGAGGTCGCCATCACCCAGCCTCGGCGCTATGGCGCGCCCGACCCGCAGGTCATGCAGCGCCTCTACCAACTCCTCGCAGAGTTGGCGTGGCACTGCCGGCCGGACCAGCTCGACGTCGTGAGCAACCAGCTCGAACGCCTCGATGCCACGGTCCAGGGTCAGGACTACGACAGTGACGAGCTGGCCCGCTTCGAGCGTGCTGCCGCTACGGTCCGCTGGTCGATGACGCACCCGACCTCTCCGCGGGCCGCCATCTCTCGATGAGCACGCCTGCGGCGCCGGCGCAGCCGGCAGCCGCGACCCGGGGGCGACCCGGGGGCGACTCAGGGGCGGCTCGGGACGGCTCGGGGATGAATCGACACCCGCCGCGACCCGGTCGACATCGCCGCATCCACCAGGCAGGCTGGTGACATGGGCGGAGCTGCGCTTCCCGAGGTGATGTCGGCGTGGGAGACGGTCGGAGCGAAGGGGTCCGCCCGGATCCGTCGCGTCGAGCGGCCGGTGCCCGGGCCCGAGGTGGGCGAGATCCTCGTGCAGGTGAGCACCTGCGGGGTCTGCCGCACCGACCTACACGTGACGGAGGGAGACCTGGACGAGCATCGGCCCCACGTCGTCCCCGGGCACGAGGTCGTCGGTGAGGTCGTCGCGCTGGGCGCTGGCACCCGACGCTTCGCCCCCGGCGACCGGGTCGGGATCGCCTGGTTGCGCGACACCTGCGGCACGTGCCGCAGATGCCGCTCCGGTCGCGAGAACCTCTGTCCGCACGCCCGGTTCACCGGGTGGGACGAGGACGGTGGCTACGCCGACTACGCGACCGTGCCCGAAGGATTCGCCTATCGCATCCCGGACGAGCTCCCCAGCGAGCAGGCTGCCCCGCTGCTGTGCGCGGGCATCATCGGCTACCGGGCCTACCGTCGGGCCGAGCTGCCGCCCGGGGGCCGCCTCGGGATCTACGGCTTCGGCGCGAGCGCGCACCTGACGGCGCAGCTCGCCCTGGCCCAGGGCGCGGAGCTGCACGTCCTCACCCGCGGCGAAGAGTCGAGGCGGCTCGCGCTCGAGCTCGGCGCAGCGTCGGCCGGGCCTGCGGACGGGATGCCGCCGGTCCGGCTCGACGCCTCGATCCTCTTTGCTCCCGCGGGTGAGCTGGTCCCCATCGCCCTCGCCGGCCTCGACGACGGGGGCACCCTCGCGCTCGCCGGCATCCACCTCAGCGACATCCCATCCCTCGACTACCAGGCGCACCTCTTCCGAGAGCGCACCATCACGTCCGTGACAGCCAACACGCGCCAGGACGGCGAGGAGTTCTTCACCGTTGCGGCGCGGCTGGGCCTCCGCTCGACGGTCACGGCCTATCCGTTCACGCACGCAGACCAGGCGCTCGATGACCTCTCGTCAGGTCGGTTCGCCGGGGTCGCAGTGCTCAGCCACGCGCCCCACGCGCCCTCCTGAGCGACGGTGCAGGGCGGCATACGAAAGGCTGCGCCCGTATGCCGTATGCCGTATGCCGTATGCCTCAGGCGGCGAGCGGGTGGGCGTCACGCTCTCTGATGCCGCCGACACCGCGCCCGGCCGCTCAGCCGGTGGCGGACGTGGCGTTGTCGCAGGCGATCGCAATCGGGGAGCTCAGCGTGACATTCTGCACGAGGGTCTCGACCCTGCTCGCGATCCCGCCGAGGGAGGGGTCGCTGAGGTCGACGCGCCGCTGATGGACGTCTGTGACCGTGATCCGGATCGGGGTGGGCACTTCCGCATCGTCGACCGTCGACCCGGCCTGCGCCGTCCCGCTCGACGTGACGACCGGTGCCGCGCGTCCGGGAGAGAGGCCTACTGTGCGCAACGCGCTGAACAGGTCGGTGCGCTGGCGCTCGCCCAGATGGCACACCCGGCCATGGACCGCCTGGGTGTTGACCCGGATGTCGCCATCGGCCCGCATGACCAGCGTGTCGTTGAAGGCGGCGGCTCCACCCACGCGTCGGATCGTCAGCGGGAAGGTCGGGTCCGGCGGAGCAGGAACGTCGAGCGCACTCATTCCAGGACCCGATGACAGACCCCCTCCGGCAGGCGCCGGATCCGTGGCTGTCACACTGTCGGCCGGACCGACCTCCGTGGCCGCGAGGGTGCCGCACCCGCTCAATGCGAGTGCGCTCGTAGCCAACATCAGGCCGGTGGCCCGCTTTCCCATGGCATCCATCTTGCGACAGGTCGTGGCATTTTGCACGTTGGCGCAGCGCAGACCCGGATAATGTGGGGTCTGGACGAGCCCCCGGCCGGCTACTTCTGGTCGTATGCCTTGAGGAAGCTGATGATGAAGGGGGCCGCGTGGGTCGTCCCGCTCGGACCCAGCTCGTTGTATGCGGCGATGGCGATGTCGCCGCGCCCGGCGACCATCCACGCGTGGGTCTGCGGCGGGTCGGCGGTGCCGAACTCGGCGGTGCCGGTCTTGGCGTATGTGACGCCGGCCTTCGCCAAGACCTTGCCGGAGCCCTCGGTGACGACGGCCCGCATCTCGGTACGCAACACGCCCGCCTCCTTGGCCGTGAGCGGCTTGGGCGGCGGTGGCAGCGGGTCGGCGCCCTTGATGAGGGCCGGTCGCACGGTCCTGCCCTTGACGACGGAGGCCGTGACGAGTGCCATGGCGAGCGGGGAGGCCTCGACCCGGCCCTGCCCGATGAACGAGGCGGCGTGCTCGACGGGGTCGCCGGTCGCGGGCACCGAGCCGAGGAAGCCGGTGAAGGACAGATCGAGGTCCTCGCCCATGCCGAGTGAAGCGGCCGCCGCCGCGAGGTCGGTCTGGCTGACCTTCCGGTACTGGCTGATGAACGCGGTGTTGCACGAGTAGGCGAACGCCGTGGCCATCGGGATCTTCCCGAGCTTGGCCCTGGGGTAGTCGCTGTAGTTGCCGAAGACCCGGCCACCTACCGTCAGGGTGTCGGTGCAGGGCAGCAGGGTGGTGGCCGTCGCGCCCTTGCGGACATTGGCGAGCGAGCTCGCGATCTTGAAGGTCGACCCGGGTGCCTCCTTGCCGGCCAGTGCCAGCGGCGCACCTTTGGTGCCGGGGCCGACCGCGGCGGCAAGGATCTCCCCGGTCGAGGCGCGGACGGCCACCAGCGCGCTCGGGTGCTTGGTCTGCTTCGCGAGCGCCGCCTCGGCCGCGTTCTGCGCCGCCGAGTCGAGCGTCGTCGTGAGCGGCTCCCCTTCGGCGGAGGCCTCGGCGAAGAGCTCCCGCTTGTCGATGGCGCTGCCGTCGGCGCCCTTCGTCACCGCTCGGACCGATAGCCCGGGCGTGCCGCGCAGTCGGGTGTCGTAGCGGTACTCGAGGCCGCGCTGACCCATGCTGTCGCCTGGCTCGAGCAGACCGTCCGACGCCTTGATCTGTTCCGCGCTGGCCTCGGCGACGGTGCCGAGGATCGGCGCTGCCCAGGTGGCGGTGGGACCGAGCACCCGCAGCCGCGGGAGTCGACGGGCTCCGGCCACGGCGTCGATCCGGGCGATGTTCTTCGTCAGCGTCGGGTCGGTGCTGCGCAGCGTGATGGCGGGGACGAACGCCTTGGGTCCGGCTGCGCGCACCCTGGCCGCGTAGGTCTTGGCGT